>SBGS01000094.1 GCA_006226555.1 Bacteroidota bacterium | reverse complement strand
ATTTAGAATCGTTCTAAATTACAATTATGACTTTCTGTAAATGCTAACAAAAGTTAAGATGTGAATAGAATTTATATTTTTGCCTGTGATATTTTAAACGCTGTGACGTATGTCGAAAACTGTTAAGATCAGGAAAGGTTTGGATATCAGATTAGTAGGTGTAGCGAACAAGATCAAATCAGAAGCGCCAACGCCGAAAACTGTAGCTATCCGACCATCCGATTTTCACGGGGTAAACCCTAAGATGATGCTCAAAGAAGGAGCAAATGTGAAGATCGGTCAAGCAATTTTCCACGATAAATACAATGATGCGATCAAATTCGCGTCTCCAGTTAATGGTAAGCTGGAAGCGATTGTAAGAGGAGAAAAAAGGCGCATTCTAGAGGTAGTGATTACACTGGAAGGTGATCAGGATTATTCTCCAATTGGCGCTATTGATTTTGATTCAAAGGATGTAGAAGCACTCAAAGCTACCATGTTGGAAGCTGGTCTGTGGCCATACATAAAACAACGTCCAATTGATGTTGTTGCGGATCCAAATCAAGCACCGAAAGCAATCTTTGTTTCGGCATTTGATAGTTCACCACTTGCTCCGGATTTCGATTTTGCCCTACACGGTAAGAATGCAGAATTCCAGGCAGGTTTGGATGTTCTTTCAAAGTTAACAACTGGAAAAGTTCATTTAACACTGAATGGAAAAGCACCTGCTGACGCTGTTTTTACTGAAGCGAAAGGTGTTCAGATAAATAAGATTTACGGTCCTCACCCTGCAGGAAACGTTGGAACTCAAATTCATCACATTGATCCGATCAATAAAGGTGAATTTGTTTGGACGGTAAATGCTCAGGATGTAGTGATCATTGGACGCTATTTCTTGACAGGAAGATATAATCCAAAGCGTGTAATTGCTCTTACCGGTTCAGAGATCAAGGATCCTCAGTATTTCGAAATTATCCCTGGTTCAAATGTGTCTGAGCTTTTAGCCGGAAGAATTACCTCTGACCACGTTCGCGTTATCAGCGGAAATGTTTTGACAGGAGATAAAATAGCGAAAGACGGTCACCTTGGATTCTATCACAATCAAATAACTGTAATTCCTGAGGGAGATCAGTTGAAATTCGTTCTAACGAAGGGTTGGATGAGTCCTGGATTGGATAAATTCTCAAACAACAGATTATTGTTGTCATCATGGATCGGTGGAAAGAAACAATACCGAATGGATACTAATACAAATGGAGAAGAAAGAGCATTCGTTGTTACAGGCGAGCTTGATCGTGTCTTCCCGTTTGATATCCTGCCAATGCAGTTAACAAAGGCAGCAATAACACATGATATCGACGCAATGGAAAATTTAGGAATTTACGAAGTAGCTCCTGAAGATTTTGCGCTGTGTGAGTATGTATGTTCGTCTAAAATTGACATTCAGGATAAAATTCGTCAGGGACTGGATTTGATCCAAAGTGAATGTATGTAATAACTAAAAAGAGTTATCGTGAAATTCTTAGAGAAAATTGTACACAATATGGAGCCAAAGTTTGCCAAAGGAGGTAAACTGGAAAAGTGGCATCCGGTATTTGAATCATTTGCGACATTAGCGTTTACGCCTGCTATAACTACAAAGAAAGGTGCGCATATCCGTGATGGAGTTGATTTGAAGAGAACTATGATGACCGTGATCCTTGCGTTGGTACCGGCTTTATTGTTCGGTATTTACAATACGGGGCACTGGGAAATGGTGGCAGCTTCAGGAGATAGAGATCTTGTTTTCTGGGCTGATCAAGGTGCGAAAATTATCGCAGGATTGAAAGTAGTTCTGCCATTGATCATTGTTTCATACGGAGTAGGTCTAACGGTTGAATTCATTTTCGGTATAATTAAGGGGCACTCCTTACATGAAGGTTTCCTTGTGTCAGGATTGTTGATTCCACTTATTATGCCTGCGGATGTTCCGCTTTGGATGGTTGGAGTTGCTACGGCATTTGCGGTTGTTATCGGAAAGGAAATTTTCGGTGGAACGGGGATGAATATTCTGAACGTTGCATTGACAGCACGTGCTTTCCTATTCTTCGCTTATCCGACTTCAATGTCAGGAGACAAAGTTTGGATGGCAGGACAAGAAGTAGATGGTTTTACTGGTTCTACTGCACTTGGAGATCTTGCTTCATTTATGTCTGACAAGCCGGTATTCGAAAACCTAGATGCCTATACCAACAATTATTCACTCATGGATTCATTATTCGGAATGATCCCTGGGTCGATTGGAGAAACTTCAGTGATCGCTTGTTTGATCGGAGCAGCAATTCTTTTGATCACGAGAGTTGGTTCATTTAGAATTATGGCTTCCTTCTTCGCTGGAGGATACGTAATGGGATTGTTATTAAATGCTGTTGGCGGAAACGATTACTTAGATCTTCCTGCTCATTTCCATTTAGTGATTGGAGGATTTGCATTTGGAGCGGTATTCATGGCAACAGATCCGGTTACTGCAGCACAAACGGCTACAGGTAAGATCTTTTATGGATTCTTTGGTGGATTAATTGCCATTCTAATTCGTGTGTTAAATCCTGCATACCCTGAAGGTGTAATGCTGGCGATCTTATTCATGAATGTAATGGCGCCGATCATAGATCATTATGTTGTTCAGGCGAACATTAAAAGAAGACTTAAACGAGTTAAAACTGCTTAATTATGGCAATTAATAAAGACGGTAACGGATATACATTTGGCTTTGCGATCGTACTGGTTGTGGTCGTAGGGGCAGCCCTGGCATTGATCTCAATGGGATTGAAACCAATGCAGGAAAAAAATGCGATCATCAAGAAGAAGATCGATATTCTTTCTGCTCTTCTTTCTTCAGAAGAGATGAACAGCATTAATCGTAAAAACGCAGAATCGGAGTTCGATAAGTATGTGAACTTAGATGATGCGGTAGTCCTGGACATTAACGGCGACGTTAAAGAAGGAGTTAGTGCATTTGATGTTGACATCAAGAAAGAGTACAAAGACAAAAATCTAAAGGAGACTGACAAAAACTTCCCGCTTTTCATCGCTGAAAAGGACGGTAAGAAATCTTATATCATTCCGATTGTTGGAAAAGGACTTTGGGGACCGATCTGGGGTAACATTTGTCTGGATGAAGATATGAGAACGATCAAAGGAGCTTCTTTTGGACACCAGGGGGAAACTCCGGGACTTGGAGCTGAGATCATTCAGCCATTCTTTATCAATCGTTGGATAGGAGAAGAGGTGGCAAACGAAGAAGGTGACTTCCAGAAATTTGAGATCGTTAAAGATGGTTCTGGTGCAATGCCTTCTAAGGTTGATGGTATCACAGGAGGAACTATTACTTCAAAAGGAGTGGAAGAAATGGTGAATCGTTGTGTACAGGTTTACACCAATTATTTTAAAAAACTTTAATTGAACGGTTATGAGCGAAACAGTTGAAAAAGCGAAAGCACCAAAAGAACCGTTATTCTCAAAGAAGAATAGAAAGTTAGTTACTGACCCGTTAACGGATAATAACCCTGTAACGGTGCAGGTATTAGGTATTTGTTCTGCACTTGCGATTACCGTTCAGGTTCAACAGGCGATCGTGATGGGATTGTCCGTTGTCTTCGTACTAGTGCTTGGAAACATGATCATCTCTATGCTGAGAAATATGATTCCTTCTCGAATTCGTATTATCGTACAGCTTGTTGTAGTTGCTTCACTTGTGATCATTGTAAACGAAGTATTGAAAGCATATCTTCCGGATATTTCTGAGAAATTATCTGTATTCGTTGGATTGATCATTACGAACTGTATCATCATGGGACGTTTTGAAGCATTCGCGATGGGTAATAAACCTTGGCCTTCTATTATGGATGCTGTCGGAAATGGTCTTGGTTATTCAGGTCTTTTGATCTTGGTTGCGATCTTCCGTGAATTACTTGGTTCTGGAACATTGATGGGTATTCAGATCTTCGGTAGCTCTTTGCCAGGTGAAGAATCAGGATTATACACAATGGGATATGTTAACAATAACCTTATGATCCTTCCTCCAATGGCTTTGATCATCGTTGGTGTAATCATTTGGGTACAGCGTTCTCGCAACAAAGCACTAATTGAAGATCATTAATAAACTGCAGAAATAAATTATTATGGAAAGTACTTTAGACATATTTGTAAAGGCCATATTCTCGGAGAATATGATCTTCGCTTACTTCCTTGGTATGTGTTCATACCTGGCGGTATCTAAGACTGTGAAAACTGCAGTAGGATTGGGAGCAGCAGTAATCTTTGTATTATTCGTTACGGTTCCGGTTAACTACTTACTTGAGAATTATTTATTGAAAGCCGGAGCTCTTGCTTGGATCAGCCCTGAGTATGCTGAGATCGATCTTAGCTTCCTTTCATTCATCATGTTTATTGCAGTCGTTGCATCGATCGTGCAGTTGGTTGAGATGATCGTGGAGAAATTCGCTCCTGCACTTTATGGTGCGCTTGGGATCTTCCTTCCATTGATCGCTGTAAACTGTTCTATCCTTGGTGGTGCCTTGTTTATGCAAGAGCGTCAGTATTCAACTATTTTGGATGCAACAGCATTCTCATTAGGATCAGGTATTGGATGGTTCATCGCAATTGTTGCGATCGCTGCTATTCGCGAAAAGATCCGCTATTCTCAAGTTCCTGCTCCTCTTAGAGGATTGGGAATCACATTTATCCTTACAGGACTTATGGGAATCGCTTTCATGAGCTTCATGGGTATCAAGTACGGTAAAGATGTGAAAGAGGACAAAAAGTCTTCTGCAATTGAGATCACTGTCAACGAATCAAATACAATTAAATTAAGCTAAGATGGGTTTAACTGTAGGAATAACGGTAGCAGCCTTTTTATTAGTAGTTCTTCTACTGGTAGGTATGCTATTATTTGTAAAGGCGAAATTATCTCCTTCTGGAAAAATTAAGATTGATATCAACCACGGAGAACGTGTTATTGAAGTTGATGGTGGTAGTACGCTATTGAGTACCCTTGGTAATAATGGTATTTTCCTTCCATCTGCATGTGGTGGTGGAGGTACTTGTATCCAATGTAAATGTCAGGTTCTAGAAGGTGGGGGGAATATTCTTCCTACGGAAGAGCCTCATTTCTCTCGTAAGGAAGTTGCTGATCATTGGAGACTTGGTTGCCAGGTGAAGGTGAAAGAGGATATGAAAATCCATGTTGAAGAGGAAGTACTTGGTATTAAGGAATGGGAAGCAACAGTTGTTTCAAACTTTAACGTTGCGACATTCATCAAAGAATTTATCGTTGAGATCCCTGAGGATATGGATTACAAAGCTGGAGGTTATATCCAGATCAAGATTCCTCCTTGTACGATCAAGTACTCAGAAATGGATATTTCAGCTCATCCACAAGATCACCCGGGAGAACCTGATAAGTTCCGTAAGCACTGGGATAAATTTGGTATGTGGGATCTGGTTATGAAAAACGACGAAGAAGTAGTTCGTGCATACTCTATGGCCTCTTACCCAGCAGAAGGAAGAAGAATCATGTTGAATGTGCGTGTTGCAACTCCACCATGGGATCGTGCTAGAAACACATGGATGAATGTTAATCCGGGTGTAGCGTCTTCTTACATCTTTAACCTGAAACCAGGTGATAAGGCGATTATCTCTGGTCCTTATGGAGAATTCTTCATCAATGAGTCGGATGCAGAGATGTTGTACATCGGTGGTGGTGCCGGGATGGCTCCAATGCGTTCTCACCTTTATGAACTTTTCAAAACATTGAAAACGAATAGAAAGGTGACTTATTGGTACGGAGGTCGTTCGAGAGAAGAACTATTCTATATTCACTACTTCCGTGATTTGGAAAAGGATTTCCCGAACTTCAAGTTCTACCTTGTACTTTCTGAACCATTACCAGAAGATAATTGGGTTGCAAAACAAGATATTGACGATCCAAATGGAGATGGATTTATCGGATTTGTGCACCAGGCTGTGATCGATCAGTATTTGTCGAAGCATGATGCACCGGAAGACATAGAGTTTTATTTCTGTGGTCCACCAATGATGAACAACGCAGTTGTAAAAATGTGTGATGATTGGGGTGTTCCACCGGAGAATGTTCGATTCGATGACTTCGGAGGATAATATATTCCTATAGAATATAAAAGGTCTGGCCATTTGGTCAGACCTTTTTGTTTTATTCAATTGAAAATCTGGCATATATTTTGTAAATTCAATTGTGGATTAAAGCGATTGATTATGCAAACACGTTTACTTTTAATACTCTTTTTAGCACCAGGGTGGATGGCATTTGCCCAGGATGCAGATTTTAATACATCATTTGAACCGATTCGTCAAGAGTTGACTGGCTGGGATCCAGTTCGTGGTCAGTGGCTTGCCGAAAGTATGGTTGCAATCTCTGATCAGACAGAAATTCCGGATAGAACATTTCCTGAAAACATTACACCTGCACAGATGTTGGATGTAGTGCCGAATGATGTTTCAAATAGAATTAGAACCTTAAGTGGTGAGCGCGCTCAGCAAAATGCAAATGATCCGAGATGGAACACGATCAACACTTTTGTTGCTCGTCGCAGCTGCTCTCCTGTTTCTGGTAGATCATATGGTGATCCGCACTTAGAATCATTTGATGGAGCAAATTATTCATTCCAGACAGTTGGAGAATTTGATCTTGTTCGATCAAATGACGGAATGGTGTTGGTTCAAACTCGTCAGAAAGCGCAAAATGAGAACTTCTCTTTGAATACTGCTGTTGCAATGAATGTAGGTGGTGATAGAGTAGGAATCTACGCAGAGGATGTTCCTGACGGTAATAATTCTACACCTGTCCGTGTAAATGGAATGGCTGTTCAGATCACTGATAGACCTTATTTCTTGAGTAGAGGAGGAACGATCAGAAAGTCTAGAGGCATGTATGTGATCGATTGGCCTACCGGAGAATCTGTTACCGCTCAGATCAGAAATAGTTCGGGTATGTCATTCATAAACGTAACAACTAATGTGTATCCATGTATGCACGGTGGTTACACCGGTTTGATGGGGAATGCAAATAACATTTCACGTGATGATTACAATACAGGTAATGATATCATTCCGATTAGAACTGCAGGCACAGGACCAAATGCAGACCTGGCAAAAAGGCAACATTTAGCGTTTTTAGCTCGTGAATTTGCTGATTTGCACCGTGTATCTATGTCGACATCACTTTTCGATTATCCATTGGGGACCTCTACCTTTACGTTTACTGATAGGACCTTCCCTCGTGTACATATGACAATTGATGATTTAACGCCTGACAGAAGAGATAGAGCTCGCAGACATTGTGAAGATAATGGAATCAGAGGTGAACAACTTGAGGGATGTATTTTTGACAACGCTTATTTGAATTTACCTCCTACACCAAGACATTTGATTGACGATCCGACGGCAGGAATTCAACTTGACCCAATTCGCAATCCAATCGTGAATACGAATGACAATCCTGCACCTGTTCGTCCGAAGCCAACAACGGTATTCGATACAAAGGACAGAACATTGGACGAAAA
>SBGS01000258.1 GCA_006226555.1 Bacteroidota bacterium | reverse complement strand
TGTAGCACTTTGGATCCTTTCGGAGAATGCTTCGGTGGTATGCTCATATTTATTGCGTTCGAGCTCCATCTGAATGTTATCCCAGGAAAGGAAAATAACCAAACCGACGATGACTGCAAGAGCGGCCAATATACTAAAACGCACTTTTAGACGGATCAGCATATAAACACCCAAAGCAGCGATAATGCTCAACCATGCCGCACGCGTGTAAGAAAAGTAGAGCCCTACCAGGTTGATCAGGATGAGGATCATCAAGGTCATCTGGATGAGTGGTGTATGTTTTTTAGAAAAATATAGACCAAAAAGTATTGGGGTGATAAAGGCCACAAGAGCCCCATAAATCGTATGATCCTTAAAGAATGGAGACATTACCCAGTGCCCCTCTTTTTCACCGAATCCATAAGATGCATGAACAACTAAGGTGTATGTGATGACCAGGATCATCCCCAGGGAGAGGAGCCACATGAATCGAATGATATTTTTACGATCGTTGTATACCAGTGGACCGAAGAAAAGAAGCGGAATGATAAACCATAATTTGGCAAGCAGGAACTTGAAGGATACTACGGGATGTGAACTGGTAATAGAAGTGACAAGGATCCAAAGCAGGTACAGTCCGACCACTTTAACGATCAAATGACTGAAGACGTAGGTTGGGATCATTCGCTTTCTGACGTGTTGCAAGACGAGAAGGATCATAAGTCCGAACATCAATGGTTCCGTTGGTAGAAACAAGCCGAATCCGTCAACATATTCTTCGATGTTAACTGAAAGTGGTGTGAGAAAGGCGAGTGCAAGAAAAATGAATTCCTGATGATAAATGGTTGCGTAAATTGCGATAAGGGCAAACGGAAACAACATCAGGAAGGGAAGATCCATCCAGATCAACATGGAAGCGATCACGATGAATAGTGCACTCCCTGAGATCAGTAAACCGTATTCCTTGATCCAGTTCATTCCGCTGCTTTACGCAGTTCAGAGATTCTTTCGCGAATGAGAAGTAAGAAGATCGCAAAGACCAAAGATCCTAAGCCCGCCAGGATCACAATGATCAGTCTTTTAGGTTTGAATTTCTTATCGGCAACGACAGCAGGTTCTACAACGAACTTGTGATTGAAGATCGTATTCGCATCAGATTCTGCCTGCTCATAGGCATCCTCAAATTTCGTAAGCTTAACGATCTTCTCGTCTCGAAGGTTTTCTAGTCCGTCGAATCGTGCACCATGTTCCTGATTTACATCGATCTGCTGTTTAAAGAATGTTCTATCTGCCGGATTTTTTGATTCGTTGTAAGCAGAGAATAAGTTGGCGCGCCCTTCGATCGAAACAACTCCCATTTTTGAAAGACTATCCATTTCAGCGAGGATGGAGTTGATCTCATTTTGGAGCATTTCCCTTTTACGCTTACTAATATCGAAAGCAGGTGCTGTTCTTTCCTGTACCATTTCGTTCTTAACGGTATCGATCAGATCAACGATCTTGTTGGCAATAGTCGCAGCTAACTCGGCATCCTCATCCAAAACTTCAATTTCGATAGAACCATAGCGGGTTCTTCTGTAACTGATGTGATTCTCGTATGCTTTGCCAAGTTTATAGTATTTATTCGGATCATCCTGTTCGATCTCATAGTGGTTCATGAGGTCAAATTTTTCAACCACGCGATTTCGGATACGGGATGATTGCAGGATCTGGATCAGCTGTTCAGCTTGCTCTTCTTCTCCAAAGTCCATAGAGGATGCTTTCGCATTACGCTGCTCTGAGAAGGAAACTGTACTGGTTGCAGCAGGGAAAACGATCGCGGTAGAGCGAAACTGAGGAGTGAGTATCAATGAGACGATCAAGGCTACTACCGAACCTGCCAGGGTAATGATAATGATCGGTAATCTTTTCTTCCAGACAAAAAGGAGTAAGTTATCTCTCGATTGCTCGAATTCGTTTACTTCAGTACCCATGTTTTCAAATTTTAAGTAGCGAATTTAAGGTTTCTGTGCCTATCTACTAACTGAACTTCGGGCATTTTATTATGCTACGACCTAATTATTCTGCCGATTTGTAATCATAGAAATGAATGAACGTACCGGAATAAACCCGAGGACTGCCATAAAGAGTAGTCCTGACGTCGTTAGGGCGACCAATTCCCATAGGTTCTCAATTCTGAAATACCAGAATAACAGACCAATAATTCCGGTAAAAATTACGTATTTGCTTATTTCCGGTAGTGATAGTTGGAGTGGCATTACCTGAATACATCTGATGAGCTGTAGTAAAGCGATCAAAGATTGCGTAACTACTGTTGCGATAGCAGCTCCTTCTGCACCATATTCAGGGATAAGCGTGTAATTCAATCCGAAATTGACCGCTATTCCTGCGAAGGAGGTAATATTTAAATAACGAAGATCACCTTTTGCCGTAAGGTAAGTTCCGAAAAGAATGATCCCCGACATTCCAATAAAGCTGAGTAGGATCCATTTAAATGAACGTGCAGCTTCCATCGTATCACTCTTGTAGATCAAATTTAGGATGTACTCGCCATTGAAATAACACAGGATTCCAATCAGGATAGACCCTCCCATAAGCAGTTTTGTGGAGGAAAGAAACAGCGGGCGAACATCTTGCGCTTTACCTAACATAGAGGAGAATAAAGGAAAGAGCAGATTTGAAAACAACATGGCAAACATGAAAAGTGCGTTGAGCAAACGAAATCCCTGGGCGTAGTACCCGGATTCACTTGCTCCATTTTCATGTATGCGTTCGATCATGATAGAATCCGTTCTCGTATATACAGTCATTAACAGGATGAGTAGCGCATAGGGCAAACTTTTCCTGAGTATGGACATGGTAAACGAATGCTGGTATGTTATTTTCGGTAAACGAATGCGCTTGTATAACAATAGTATACTCACCACTAAAGTGATCGCGTAACAAATGGTTTGAACCCAAATGAACCATTCAATGTCAAACGTACCGAGTGAATTGGGAATAAACAGTAGATACCCGCATATAATGATCAGCAGGAGTCTGTCCAGAACACTGACGAAGGCATCTATCTTGAACATCAGGTAGCCCCCGAAATGACTTCTGGCAAAGGCGATCATCGTTACCAAAAACTGGTTCAATAGCAATATCCCAAGTAAATAAAGTTCGTAGCTATTCCAACCAAGGATAAAAGCGATAGAGTAACTGAAAACTGCATAAAATAGGAGGAGAGCGAATCGTATACTGATTACTTTTCCGAGATACTTTGTTGCAATAGCAGGATACTGCGCAATGTGTTTGGTTGTGAAATTATTGATCCCCAGGTCAAGTAGGATATTGAAGAGCAAAGAAAAGTTCAGAAGCGAAAAATAGATCCCGTAATCTTCAGCACCAACGCGGTTTTGTACAGTTGCATCTATACCGAAAATTGCAACAGGCTTTACGATGAGGTTCAGTACCATCATCAAGGCCAGATTTGAAATAAATTTTCTTTGCATTAAGGTTAGTGCTAACGGATTTTACCTACCGTTTGAAGGGGTAAAATTAGCAAAACTTAGCACCTTTTTACTTCACGATCAGTTTAAAACCTTTACCGTGAACATTCATGATTTCAATGCGCTCGTCATCCTTGAGCATTTTACGAAGTTTAGCAATGTATACATCCATACTTCTTCCATTGAAGTAGTTGTCATCTCCCCATACAGCGCGAAGTGTAGCCTGACGATCTAAGACCTCATTTTGGTTCTTTACGAGTAACTGTAGCAGCTGATTTTCTTTGGTCGTAAGTTTTTTAACCTCACTGTCTGTATGTAATAATCGGAGCTCAGGTTGATAGCGCAACTTTCCGATCATGAATTCTCCATCGTTTGATGAACCTTCTACTTTTGCTCTGCGAAGGATCGCCTCAATTCTGGCGATCAGCTCATCCATGATAAAGGGCTTGGTGAGGTAATCATCCGCACCGAGTTCAAAACCTTTGAGCTTGTCATCCTTCATGTCCTTTGCGGTAAGGAAAAGAATTGGAATTTGCTTATCGATCTCACGCACTTCTTTTGCCAGACTGAATCCATCCAATTCAGGCATCATGACATCAAAGATGCAAAAGTCGTATTTACCATTTCTGAATTTATTCAGCGCAATCTTACCATCTTCTGCGAGTTCAACTTCGTAATGCTTTGAACGCAGAAATGTGGCCAATAATTGACCCAGATTCTCATCATCTTCAGCAACCAGTAATCGGATACCCTTATTCATAAGTCTTGCTTTTCAGTTTAAATTTCCAATGTAAATGTCGTTCCGCTTCCATACTTACTCCTTACCCTGATATTCCATCCGTGTAATTCTGCAACAGCTTTTACGTAACTTAATCCAAGTCCAAACCCTTTTACATTGTGTACGTTACCTGTAGGTATACGATAGAGTTTGTCAAATATTTTGGAGAGGTGCTCTTTTTTTATTCCTATACCGTTATCAGAAACGCTCAAATGAACTCTTTTTCCTTCTGTGCTCAGGCTGATCTTGATCTCCGGTTCCTTATCAGAATACTTGATGGCATTATCTAATAAGTTGGATAATAAGTTCGTGAGATGGAAACGATCTGCTTCGATCTGTACAAAGCTTGAAGGCAGGTCTACTTCGATATGAGCGTTTTTCTTTTTCATTCTGAGCTGAGCAGTATCGACCACCTCGTGGATCAGCTCATTTAAATTGATCTGCTCCTTCGTTAACTTCAATTCTCCTTTATCTAGCGTAGCACTTTGCAAAATGCGTTCTACAAGTCTCATGAGACGCTGATTTTCGTCGTGTATGATCTTGATGTAGGGAGAAGCTTCATGTTTTGCTCCCATATCGCTATCTACCATTGCCTCACAAGCCAGCGATATGGTAGAGATCGGAGTTTTGAACTCATGCGTCATGTTTGAAATGAAGTCATTTTTTAGTTCAGACAACTTTCGCTGTGTCAAGATCGTTCTGAACATCATGGTCATCGCAATCACGATGATCAGCATCAAAGCCAGATTTACCGTTAACGGAGCCCACATTTCCATCAGGACAAATTGGTTCTGCTTAGGGAACTGAATACTGATATACAAGTCTTCATCCAGTGAATTCGATGGAAATAATTTGGCTTTAAATGCCTGTGTTGTATCCTGATCTTCTTTATAATGGCCGGGTGCTTTGTCGAAATGAATTCGGTCGCCATCTTCATTGAGTATCAGAAACGTAAATTCCGAAGGAAGTTTCTCCGTGCTCATTTCGGTGAGCAGCACGGAATCCAGGAAAGCAATATCAATGCGCTTTGAAGGCTCTTCATAGATGTTACTCCTAAAGGCATCAAGCATCATTTCATTTACAAAACGTGCTTTCTTAAAGATCTGCTGAATGACGCGTTGATCCAATTGAACAGCTAGCTTGATCGAATCCTGAGGAACACTGCTGTTTGATTTTCTTTTGAACAGATCACGCAACTGTCTTACATCGCGTGCGAGCACACGTTGTTGGGCAGTAACACCCGAAATAGAATCGAATGTTTCTCCCTTAATAACGAGATAACTTTCCATTTTTCCATTCTCATAAATGGAGGTGTCTTCGATGGAGATCGATTCCTTTGCGGAAAGAAGGCTTTTGAATTCCTCCTTTAATATGTCTTTGTACTTTACATCGAAGTCTCGGTTAACAACCTGCATGTATCGCCTGATATCTTCTGCTTTCTCGTGTTGCAAGGCAATGCGATCCAGGATGATATTAAAGCGCGTTTTGAATTCTGTTGATTTTCGATCAAATAGCTGCGACGTCTGAAATGCTTGTATAAAGAATAGCGCGATCATGGCGAATACCACGAGCAATACGATATAATTGATCTTTATCTGACGCATTTAAACGCTTTTGAGCGAATGTAGCCATATTCTTTTCGGAGCGTCATCGGGCTTAACTTTTTTTAACAGCGCTATTTTTTAAACGTGAAGTACACAGCTAACAAGATACAGATAAAAGCATAGAGGTATTGGACTTTAAATGTTTCCGTTCTGAAAACAATTACTGCAAACAGTGTAAAAACAATAAGCGTAATGATCTCTTGAAGGATCTTTAACTCAAACAAACTAAAAGGGCCACCATTTCCCTTGAATCCCATCCGATTTGCAGGAACTTGCACAGCATATTCAAAGAATGCCATTCCCCAGCTGATGAGGATGACGGCAAACAAACCCAGTTTGCTGAACCATTTCCACTCGTGGAATTTCAAATGTCCATACCAAGCCAAGGTCATGAACACATTAGAAACAACCAACATGCCGATCACCAGTGCACTCTTCATTGCTTTTTTTGAGCAAAGATGAGCAATTATCAGCCAGGTCGTTATTAAGCGGAACTGGAATATTCAAACATTGAAATGTTCTTTTCTCTGTCTTAGAATCTTCTTACGGCTCGTACAAGCATGTCGGTAGCTTTGGCTGCAGTACCTGTTGTAGCATTACTGAAGTGCAGATACATACCTGTTGTTGAGTCGTATTCAAAACTGCTCCAGTAAGAGTTGTTGATGGACATTTGAACGTTTCCGCCCATGTGAAGTGCTTTGTTGACATGCATACGCGCGTTGAAGAGTATGAGGAGTTCATCTATGGATGGAATGAACCAATCACTTGAAAAATTAGCTGTTACCCAGTCTTTAGCAGTGCTGTTTGTTAAGAACGGCATATTATAGGAACCGTCGTACGTTCTGTCAGCCCCGTTATAACCGGTTACCGCAGACCAATTACCTGTTGTTTCTGTTTTTGAAACGATGAGACCACGCTGATCTCCATTCGCATCCAAATAGATGTAGAACACGATCCCTCCAAGAGTGTCTTGTCCAAGGTGAAATTTTGGTTTACTGGCACTGACTTCATATGGATCTGATACAGTGCCCGTTCCACTCACTGAGATGCCCGTTCCGGCTTGAACCTTTGTCTCAGAACCGTCAAATGTGATTGGGGTTCCGTTCTTTCTAATTTCCCCTGAAAAGTTAATGTCACCTGCAACATCAAGCTTATAGCTGGGTGAAGTTGTTCCCAAACCAACGCGCTCACTTGAAAAATCACCGAAGATCAGTGGGGTCCCTCCGGAATTTGCAATGTATAGTGTATTGGATCCGTTTGTTCCGGAACCAGCTTGATAACCGATAAATACATTACCAGAACCGGAAGTATTACCTAGTCCGGATTCAGTACCGATGGATGTGTTATTATTCCCTTGATTATCTCTAAGTGCAGCGTGACCAAATGCCGTATTGAATGTTCCATCTGTTCTAAAGTGCATTGCCCAACCTCCGACAGCGCTATTATTACTTCCTGCCGTATTGTAGTACATGGCTCCAGACCCTATTGCAGTATTGTATCCCCCACTGGTATTTTCTGGCATTGCTGAGAAACCGATCGCCGTATTTCCGGAACCATTGTTGTTTTTGCTCAGCGCACCAGCACCAAATGCTGTATTTGCATCTCCGGTTGTGTTAAGTGGCATTGAATTATTCCCAACGACTGTGTTATTCGGTTGATTGCCATTGCCACGCCCAACTCGAACACCATTGAACATGACATCCTG
>SBGS01000262.1 GCA_006226555.1 Bacteroidota bacterium | reverse complement strand
CTTAAACATTGTGGCTTTGGATTTATTGAAATTGGCACCCTAACTCCTAAGGGGCAACCCGGAAATGATAAACCACGCTTGTTCAGATTGAAAAAGGACAGTGCATTGATCAATCGAATGGGCTTCAATAATGATGGGGTAGATGTAGCAATTGAGAAGCTTAAAGGACGAGATCCTAACTTTATTATTGGCGGAAACATTGGAAAGAATAAAGTAACACCAAATGAAGATGCTACGAATGACTACACAATAACATTTGAGAAGCTTTTTCCTTATGTAGACTATTTTGTTGTCAATGTATCTTCACCAAATACACCTAATTTGAGGGAGTTACAGGATAAAAAGCCTTTGACAGATCTATTGAATACACTCCAGGACCTGAACACAAAAAAGGAAAAACAAAAGCCGATCTTGCTCAAGATCGCTCCAGATCTTACGAATGAACAGCTCGATGACATTATTGATATTGTGCGCGATACTAAAATTGCGGGTGTTATCGCGACAAATACAACAATATCTAGAGATGGATTGCAAACGGATAAGGTAACACTTGAAAATATTGGAGCTGGAGGCTTGTCGGGTAAGCCATTAACGAAACGATCAACAGAGGTAATTCGCTATATAGCAGAGAAGAGCAACAAATCCTTTGCACTGATCGGAGTAGGGGGTATACATTCTCCTGAGGACGCCATAGAAAAACTGGAAGCAGGAGCTGATCTCATACAGTTGTATACTGGCTTTATTTATGAAGGGCCTCGTTTGGTTAAGCGAATCAATAACGCCATTATTGAACGAATGGATCGTAATGCTTAAATTTAATTTATGAGCGAGCTTAAAATCATTGAATGTCCAAGAGATGCGATGCAGGGGATGCATGACTTCGTGCCAACTGCATTGAAAACTGACTACATCAATCGTCTGTTGGATGTTGGATTTGATACTATCGATTTTGGAAGTTTTGTATCACCCAAAGCCATTCCTCAAATGCGTGATACGGCAGAAGTTTTGGATGGGTTAAAAGATTCTTCTTCAAAACTACTAGCTATTGTAGCAAATGAACGTGGTGCGGAAGATGCATCACAATTTGGCAGGATAAATTATCTGGGATATCCGTTTTCAGTTTCCGAAGAATTCCAGAAAAGAAATACAAATGCTACTATTGATGAGTCTTTCCATCGAGTAGAGAAGATCAAAGAGATCGCTGATAGATCAGGAAAGGAGCTTGTACTTTATCTATCGATGGGTTTCGGTAATCCCTATGGCGAACACTGGAGTCCTGAGATCGTAGCGAAATGGGCTCAGAAACTAAATGAAAAATTAGATATAAAGATCCAGGCATTATCGGATACGATAGGTTGTGCTACAGTAGAAGGGGTCCGTGATTTGTTTACTACGCTTAGCATGAGTCTTCCGGATGTGGAGTTTGGAGCACATTTACATACAGTTCCAGAAAATGCTGAAGGACTAGTGCAAGCGGCGTACAATGCTGGATGCAGAAGGTTCGATGGGGCAATTAAAGGCTTTGGAGGTTGCCCAATGGCCAAAAATGACCTAACGGGTAATATGCCGACTGAGCGTATGCTACACTGGTTTGCAACTCAGGGAATTGAAACCGGTTTAAATGATGATCGTTTTGAAGAAGCCATGAGTTTTTCTTCCCAAATATTTGGGTAACTTTTGTAAAAGATAGAATTATACCTACATGAAATTACACGCATTTCTTCTGTTTATCTTGTCTCTGGGCGTTCTTGTTTCTTGTAAAAATGACCCTGAGGATGGTGATATTGATCCCGAAGTACAAGTAGAAGATGATTTTGAATTTGATGAAAAACAATTCAAAGATTCTGTTTCACTCGAAATTCTTAAAGAGCTTGATATATGCGATCTGAATTTTAATGACTCTTCGATGTACGCTCCTTGTACGCCGGAATTCTTTCAGATCTATCCCTTTGACCCGAACAGATCGATCAAGGATGCTTTCATTTTGTATGTAAAGGCAGCTATTCCGTTGAAAGGACAACCATTATTACTTCCCGTTCGCCATGTGATAGTTTTTGAACGAGAGAAAGGTTCACTTGTTCGTGTAAATGGATTCAGAGGTGAAATGGTGGAAATGAGGGAAAAGTCAAATGGACCAAAAGATCTCGTAGTAGCGCTATACCTCACTGGAGACGAAACCTTGTTTGATTGCGTCTTTGAGTACAAGGATGGAAAGTATAGCTTCAAAAATGTAGAAGCATTGGATTGGGGTGAAGGATTGCGTAAAGTCAGAGAAGATATGCGTGATTCAGTGTCAAGAGAAGTGTATAACGACCTTATGGCTAAACAATTGATTTTCTAATGATCAAAGCTTTTCGAATAGCTTCTATATCCTTGGTTTTATTCTCCTGCACGAATGGTATTAGTCTGCAAAGTGTTGACTATTCCGGTTTATTGAATGATGGAAACAGTAAAGTATGGTTGATCTCCAGAGAATCAACAGCGGATGTAGACATAACTGAGCCAATTGTTTCCCGTCGAAGAATAATGGTATTTCATGATGACGGCACGATCAATGTCATTCCTTTAAATTCAATTGGTCAAACCTCACCCATGAGAGGTACGTATTACATGAGTTCAGAAGAAAAGCAGCTAACGATCGACTTTAAGGAGGAAAGTTGGATCTTAAAAGCTGATTATATTACTGAGGACAGTATAGCTTTTAAAGCAACGAATGCCAGTGAAATAAAACTGGATATATTACTAAAATCTTTCCCTAAGCTTTGATCAGAGCTTGATCACTTTTTCCATTACTACTCGTTCTTTTTGTTTAATCAAAAGGTAGTAAACTCCTGATTCGTATTTAGTTAGATCAATACTATTGTTCTTTGTTTGCTGCAGCTCTTCTCCTGTTCCATTTATCAGAGTTGCACTCTCAAATGTACCGTTTATCTGAATTTTGTCTTGAACCGGGTTGGGGTAAATACGAACATCTGTTGCGCTCAGATCAGCAATTCCAAGCGGATTTCCTTCTTCTATACGAATGTCGTCAAGATATAATTTAAAACCATCATTTGTACGGTTAACGAATGCGATATAAACCGTCATATTATCGTATCCCTCTGCACTTAGACTGACTTCGTGATCATTCCACTCAGCTAACTCAGCGTTAGTCGTAAAAATAGTATCTGTAAAGCTGGTCAATTGCGCGTCAGTTGTGGATACATAAACGTGATACCCATCAGGAAATGAAGCGTCATGCGATTTCCCTGACCAAAAAAGAACATTTCCATTGGCGCCAAGCGTAACAGGAGGAGTGATCAACCAACGATCTGCTCTTCCGGATGGATCAAAATAAGAAGTTGATCCGGCAACTGTATCTCCGGGAACATCCGGATCTTCCAGTGCTATCCAGGCAGGTGTAAAATCAACCACAGAAGCATGTGGCGATAGATTATCATTATCCACTATTGTATAGGTCATAGGGATCCCTGATTGAAAATCTTCATTGTAGATCTCTGTCTGTGCTACTGCTGTTCCACAGGCAGCTACAAGGTATAAGGCAATTAATTTATGCATGTGATAAAATTACAGCTTCTAATCTATTGAACCAAGGCCAGGAGAATATCTTTATATTCCTGATAAAATCGATCAAAAGAAATGAGTTTCTCTTTGAAAAAAGCTCTTATTTCGGAAAGGTCTTCATCTTGATAGAAATTCAAGTCTTCTTTACACCAAGAGATTCTGGAGACATTTCTACCTGTAAATACACGATCGAATTCATTCCAAGTTGCTTCTCCCATTTCGGATTCTAACAATCTCTTCAATTCTGTCATTTGCTCGTAAATTATAGCACGTATGCCATCGTTCTTGGGTTGAATATCGATACAAAAGCATGCTTTGTTTCCAGAGGTCTCCATTCGAATGTAAACATCTTTCACCTGGGATGGGTAGTTGATCCAGTCTATATTTCTACCAGTTGAAGATGGAGTTTTGCGCATTTCCTTTCGAAATGCATCCCAAAACATAGTATTTCGCTCCTTACGCTCCTCTTTACTCAGCATGTGACAAAATTAATGCTTTACATGTAACCTGAGTTACCATCTAAAAGCAACTTGATTTTGTAACTTCATAAAAAAAATTAAAACAATGAAGAAGTTAATATCGAGTCTTATGTTTTCGGGATTGTTGTTCGTTTCATGCTCTGAAGCTCAGCATTCCAATACAACAAATGAAGTGAAGAGTACTGAAACAAGTACAGCTTCACCTCAGGAAAAAACCGTAATCACAAAAGTGTTACCTGCAAATGAATTCCAGGCATTGATAGGGAAGGAAGGGTATCAGCTGGTGGATGTAAGAACACCTCAAGAGTACAATGCCGGAAAGATCGGAGATGCTAAGAATATTAATTTCTTTGATCCTGACTTCAAAACGCAGATCGCTCAGTTAGATATGAGTAAGCCGGTTTTGATCTACTGTGCATCAGGAAACCGAAGCGGTAAAGCAACTTTGATCATGAAGGAAATGGGATTCACAGAGATCTATGACCTTCGTGGCGGATATGGTTCTTGGCCATTTAAATAATGCTTTCACTTCCTTTATTACCTTTATGGTATGGGGAAGCAGATACATGAATTAAGCGGGCCGAAAGGTTTACCTGTATTCGGTAATATCTTTCGGCTCGATCTTCCAAAGATCCATCAGCAGATCGAGAATTGGGCGGATGAATACGGAGATGTTTACTGTCTGGATCTATTTAAAATCAGCCAACTTGTGGTAACTCGCCCTAGTCTTATTCAGGCTATTGCGAATGAACGTCCTCATCTATTCAAAAGATCGGGTAAACTTGATCAGGTCATACGAGAAGGCGGTGTCCATGGTGTATTCAACGCCGAAGGAGACGATTGGTATCGTTATCGCTCCGTTGTGACAAAAGGACTGGATGTAAAACACCAGCAAGCATTTTATCCTGATCTGGTTGAAAAGGTTTCGATCCTTTATCAGAAATGGAAACACGATGCAGATTCAGGAGAAGTTACTGATATACAAAAAGATCTTCTGCGTTTTACTGTTGACATTACTACATTGCTGGCTTTCGGTTACGACATTGATACTATGCGGAAGGAAGGTGGGGTGATCCAGGATCATCTTGAGGTAATTTTCCCAACGCTTTTCAAACGAATTAATTCTCCGATCTCCTGGCACAATTACTTCAAAACGAATCAAGATAAACGGTTTGATCAAGCGGTACAGGAAATGAAGAAGATCGTTGATGTGTTTATCTCCGAAGCACAGGAGAGATTGCAAAGCAATCCGTCGCTAAAAGAATCTCCTCGTAACTTACTCGAATCCATCCTTGTTGCTGCGGAAGAGGAACAACGTTTCAGTATCGATGAAATAAGAGGTAATTTGATGACCTTATTAATGGCAGGAGAGGATACTACAGCTCATACTTTGACGTGGTTGATCTTTCTCTTGCTCGATAAACCGGATGCTATCGAAATGATTCGTGAAGAAGCTGATCGTGTCATAGGTGAGGCACCATTTAGTGAGGTCTACAGTCAAAATCAGCAGTTAAAATATGCGGAGGCTGCGGCTAGTGAGTCACTACGGTTTAAACCGGTTGCGCCCATACTTTTATATGAAGCGCTTGATGACGTTGAATTGGAAGGGATAACTATTTCAAAAGGACAGAGAATACTAACACAGTATCGCCATGCAGCTTTGAAGGATATCTACTTTTCTTATGGAAAAGAGTTTATTCCGGACCGCTGGATTAATAGAGAGCGTTGTCCCGTTCATGACACTAAAGCATATACGCCATTCGGTTCAGGTCCCAGGTATTGCCCCGGAAGGAACCTGGCGTATTTGGAAATTCGAGCAATAATTAGTATGTTATATAAGAACTTCGACGTTGAACTTATCGAAGATGAAAACGTAGAAGAAGTCATGGCATTTACCATGATGGCTTCCTCTTTGAAAGTAAAATTAAAGAATAGGAATTATGGAACAGACAATTAAAATACAGAATTTGAAATGTGGTGGGTGCGCAGCAACTATTCGCAAAGGGCTTTCAGAAATAGACGGTGTTAGTGATGTTCACGTGGATTTGGAGAACAGCAGCGTCTCCCTTGAAGCAGATGAACAACTCGAAGAATCGATACATGCCAAGCTCGCACAAATGGGATACCCGGTCGAAAACGATCCGAATTCTCTTATGAAGCAAGCGAAATCTTACGTTAGTTGTATGATCGGACGTGTAAGCGGAGAAGAAGAAAAGTAGATCATTTGATCTGGTAAGGCATTTCCGGATACGGAATAAAGGATTCTACCAATAAGTTAATACCGCTACTACAGAAGATCGAAAGGGTGATGATTACAACAGTCAGTACGATCGAGACCCCGATATTGTTATTTCTGATCTCTTCCGCCTCATTCAACGGTGTCATAGTGCTATAGATCTTTACTCCCGAGATCACGACCAGCATTGCCAGGATATACGTGATCGCAATGTAAAGTCCACCATAACCGATAAAGCTCATCACAAGCTCCGATTTAGAGATGTCAGATCCGCTAAGGAATCGATAAGAGTCCAGAATAGGCTGAACTACGCCACTTACGATGTACCCAACGGAGAATAGTACCCCTGCCAGTAATACATTATAGGCCGTATTATCATGCTCGATCTGCAATTTCTTGCGTCCGTATACGCGGACAAGTTTGTACGTTAAATAGAGGATCACGATCCCACTGCTTAATGAGCTGAGGATCTCAACTAATCCGAGTACTGCTATCTTTTCATTCATATCAATCTAAAATAATTTCCCAGCTGTTCAGGTCGGTCATATCAGGAGGAATTTCTCCGGATCGCCATCCTGTAGCTGTAGTTTCCCAAAAATACAATCGTTGACCTTTATGTGTAAGGTATTCCCCGGAACTTTTCACGTCGAGTAAAAGCATGGAATGCAGATATTTCCAGCTGTTAACGATTACCGGATGAAAATCGAAATGTTTTAATAAGGTATAGAGGAGGACAGTACGTGTATCGCAGTCGCCTGATAAGGTATGTAAAAATTCTACTGGACCCAGAAGTCCGAAACGTTCACCTTCTACACAGTCAATATTGGGGTCCTCGTTAGAACAAGTATACCCCGGAAGGATAAAAGAGTAGGGGATGTCCTGTACAAAACTGACGATTAGTTCTGCAAATCCGTCACGTGTCAATTGAAGCTCATTCGCCAGCGTTGACAGTGAATCGGCGAGTGGTATGAGTGCTTCAAAATCGTTGTGAGCCAGGTTCATGTATACTTCACGCCAATATTTTGCATTACTAAGAAACGGGTTGTCCAAAATAGCCTTTCGATGAGCTTTGCGGTTGATGTAGTCATCAATGCTGGTTGCATAGGTAAGACAATTGTCATGATAAGCGTAATCCAGCCAGCTGCGCTGTGTTTCAAGCGTATCTTTGAAAGAATACTGGAATTCCAGACATGTTGGTGAGCTATAGTCTACAGGGATAATTGCCTCTGAATCATCGTTGTTTTTTGATAGATTAACCACAATGATCAGTAGTAGAAAGATGAACGATACAAATTTTATTAAGGAATTCTTCTGCATTTAACGTACAACGATCATATTATGTTAAATAGAATTAGAAATCATCCAATAGGTCTTT
>SBGS01000101.1 GCA_006226555.1 Bacteroidota bacterium | reverse complement strand
CCTGCCACCGTGATCTTTCTTATCATTAAAAAGGTAAATGCGGTTCCAGCGTTGTTCATTGGTTCACTCATGGGTGTGTTGATGGCGATCATTTTTCAGCCTGATATCATTCGTGAAGTCGCAGGAAATGAAGGTAGCTACGTTAAAGCAGCTTATGTTGCTTCAATGAAGTCAATGGCATTGGAAACGTCCGTAACTACTTCTGTAGCAGAGGTTACGGATCTATTAGGAACAAAGGGAATGGTTGGAATGATGAATACTATCTGGTTGATCATATGTGCTATGTCTTTTGGAGGTGTAATGGAGGCATGCGGTCTGCTTCAGAAGATCACCAAAAGTGTAGTACGATTCGTACGTTCAACTGGATCATTGATCGCTACTACGGCTGGAACATGTATCTTCTTCAACGCTACAGCTTCTGATCAATACCTTGCTATCGTAGTTCCTGGAAGAATGTTTGCCGATACCTACAAGGAGAGAGGATTGGCTCCTGAAAACCTTAGTCGTACCCTAGAAGATTCCGGGACGGTTACTTCAGTTCTTTTCCCATGGAATACCTGTGGAGCAGCACAGTCTTCTGTTTTGAATGTTATGACAGGAGAATACTGGATGTATGCATTCTTTAACCTTATAAGTCCCGTAATGACTGTGATCTTTGCATACTTCAATATCAAGATCAGAAAAATCAAGAAGCACTGATTTTACTCAGTTTCTTTACATTTTGACTCCGCTTATTTTACTAACTTTGTGGCTCAAATTCCAAAGCTATGTTTGAAAATTTAACGGACAAGTTAGATCGCGCGTTTAAAGTCTTAAAAGGACAGGGACAAATCACAGAGATCAATGTTGCTGAGACATTGAAGGAGGTAAGGAGAGCTTTACTTGATGCCGACGTTAACTTTAAAACGGCTAAAGAATTCACTACTCGTGTTAAAGAGAAAGCAATTGGTCAGAATGTGATCAATAGTATTTCCCCGGGACAATTAATGATCAAGATCTGCCACGAAGAGTTGGTAGAATTGATGGGAGGTAATGAGAGTAACATCAATTATCAGGGAAATCCGGGTATTATTTTGATGTCAGGTCTTCAAGGATCCGGTAAAACGACATTCTCAGGGAAATTAGCCAACTATCTTAAAACGAAAAAAGGTAAGAATCCACTTCTTGTTGCGTGTGACGTGTACAGACCAGCAGCGATCGATCAGTTGGGAGTGCTTGGTGAGTCTCTTGGGATTGAGGTCTATTCGGATCGCGAAGAGAAGAATCCTGTTAAAATCGCTGAAGCGGCTATTCAATATGCAAAGAGCAAAGGGTTTAACGTAGTTATCGTCGATACTGCGGGGCGTCTTGCTGTTGATGCAGAAATGATGGACGAGATCGAGCGTGTCAAGAATGCGATCAAGCCGACAGAAACCTTGTTCGTTGTGGATTCCATGACAGGACAGGATGCAGTGAATACGGCAAAGGCATTCAACGATCGTATCAATTTTGATGGGGTTGTTTTAACCAAGCTGGACGGTGATACCAGAGGTGGTGCTGCGCTATCGATCAAGGCCGTTGTTGAGAAACCGATCAAATTCGTAGGTACGGGAGAGAAGATGGATGCATTGGATGTGTTCTATCCATCTCGTATGGCAGATCGTATCCTAGGTAAGGGAGATATCGTTTCCTTGGTTGAGCGCGCACAGGAACAATTTGACGAAGAAGAGGCAAGAAAACTTCAGAAAAAGATCCAAAAGAATCAGTTCGATTTTAATGATTTCCTGAATCAGATCCAGCAGGTGAAGAAAATGGGGAACATGAAAGACCTGATGGGAATGATCCCGGGAATGGGTAAAGCAATGAAGAACGTAGATATTGATGACAACGCATTCAAACCGATCGAAGCGATCATTTATTCTATGACTCCTGAAGAACGTGCTCGTCCGGAGATCATCAATACAGCTCGTAAAAACAGAATTGCTAAAGGATCAGGCACCAACATTCAAGAGGTGAACAAGTTGCTCAAGCAATTCGGTGACACCAAGAAGATGATGAAAATGATGAGCAATCCCAAAAATCTAAAGAACATGATGGGACAGTTCAAAGGAATGGGAGGCGGAATGCCGGGAATGTAATTACTTCGTAAACAAATGCTTTAGACCGATCAAAAGGTTTTGTTCTTCGGCATCAATATTTCCGTCTGATTTCAGGAACTGCTTTATTTCAGCCATAAGTCGCTCAAGATCATCTTTGGAATAATTGAATTTTTCCAGGTTAAACATGATCTTTTGGATACTTTGATAATCATTATCGTGCTCTATCTCTTTATGGATTCGCTTGTACTGATCTTGATTCACATATCCCATGATCAACTCCTTTTCCTCTTCAGATTCGAAGAAATTACAGCGTGCTGCATAAGTCAGTAGATATGCTTTGAATTCAGCTTTTGTCCAGTCAGTAGATAAATTTTCCATAGCAACGATTTGGCGCTAACTTACGAATAAACAAGAGAAAAAATAATGACAATAATCAGTATTACCTAGGATTCCCATTTTTTCAGCATCACACCATCAGCACTAGCTTCCAAATAGGTACAGTGGTTGATCCATTCTCCCAGGTTGTAGTAGATCGCATCAGAAATTGGAATCTCAAGTGGTAAATGGCGATGACCAAAAACATAATAATCCACTTGATGCGATTTTACGTGTTCTTTGCAGAATTGAACCAGCCATTCTCTTTCTTCACCGTGGAAGATCTCGTCGGATTTTCCGGTTTTTGCCCTGCTCGTTTTAGAACTTTTTTCCGCAAGCCATATTCCAAAATTTGGATGAAGTCTGGCAAAGAGCCATTGGCTTATCTTGCTGGCAAAAACTTTTTTAATGAATTTATACCCCTTGTCTCCCGGTCCTAAACCATCACCATGTCCAATGAAGAATTTTTTTTCAAAAAATTCTCTCTGGATAGGTTCTCTGTATAGTTGAACGCCTAATTCTTTTGGGAGATAATCAAAGATCCACATATCATGATTCCCTGTAAACACGTGAACAGGAATGCCTTGGTCGGTAATTTCTGCTATCTTCCCTTGAAGACGCACAAATCCTTTTGGAATCGCTCTTTTGTATTCGAACCAGAAATCAAAAAGGTCTCCTACCAGAAAGATCTCTTTTGCATCACTGGAGATGTGGTCTAACCAGCGAACGATCTTTTTTTCCCGCTCAAGACTGGTTTTTTCATCGGGTGCTCCCAAATGAAAATCGGATGCAAAATAAACCTTCGTCCCTTTTGACATTAATGTCCAAATATTTTAGCTAGTTCACGCTGAAGATCTTCTCCACGAACGTTGGTGCGAATGATGTTTCCATCCTGATCGATCAAGACCGTAAATGGAATTGAACGCACACCGTACATAGCTGCAACTCGGCTGCTCCATTGCTGAAGATCACTAACGTGATTCGGCCATGTTAAACCATCTTTTTCAATGGCTGCTAACCAAGCTTCCTTAGATCGATCAAGACTTACACTCATAACAGTAAACCCATCGTCTTTGTACTTGGCATATTGCTGAACTACATTTGGATTTTCTCTTCTACACGGTCCGCACCAGGACGCCCAGAAATCCAGTAGGACCACTTTGCCTTTAAGATCAGACAGTTTCATTGTAGTTGTACCATCTGTCATTTTCTCTTCAAAATCAGGTGCGGGTTTCCCCGGAGCAAGTGGGTCGTTCGCATATGCCTGAGCTTTATATTCCTTTATTTGCTCTACCAATCCCTGAACTGAAGGTGAAGCGCCAAAGCCAGCCTGTAGCTGATTTACGATCGATTCATAACTTTCAAAATCTTTGCTTGGATCAATGTATTGTAAAATAGGGTAGAGTGCAGGACTGTTTCTGTTTTGAGCAATAAATGAGCGCTGTACACCGAGAAAAACGTTGTACGCAGCTCCCATTTCTTTGTTGATCTCATTTTTCTTTTCCGGATTGCTTTTCACAACAGCCATAGCAGAATCCGATCTCACTTGCCATTTGTAATTCTCCCGAATGATCTCGTTCATGTTCTTTGATTCTTCCGAACCAATGATGTTTGCGTACAGATTTAGGTTTTTACCATCGCCATAAACCTTAATGTCGGAGTTGTCTCTCAGAATGAGGTTTACGTGTTGAGTGCCGAATTTTAAAACATAGTAATCAGCAAAAGGAAGCTCTGCCTCTAACTTAAAATTACCATCTTTTGAAAGCTTGTCGGAAGCGTAATATTCATATCTGTTTCCGAAGAAACGAGCTAAATGCACTGAATCTTCCTCTGCGTTAAAAACTGTTCCGCTTACCTTAACGTTAATACTTTGCGCAAACGATAATCCTGTGATAAGAGCTGTAACGAGTAAGGTAAATGTTTTTAAAATCTGCATAATTCTATTTTTTTGCGAAGATCTCCTCCAATTTTTGTTCCAATTCTGCACCTCTCAGTCCAACGCCAATGATATTTCCTTCAGGATTAATGAGTACCGTATGAGGAATGCCCTGGAAACCATATAATTCCGGCATTGGAGATTCCCACTGTAAAAGGTCACTAACATGTGTGTTCCAGATCAAACCGTCTTTTTGTATGGCATCTACCCATGCTTGCTTATCATTGTCCAGGGATACTGAGAATACAGTAAATCCTTTCGCTTTGAACTTCTTATACAAACGAACAACATTAGGATTTTCTTTACGGCAAGGTGCACACCAAGACGCCCAGAAATCGATTAGAACGTATTTTCCTCTCAGATCAGAAAGATGAAGCTCATTGCCATTGGGATCATTTAAGCTGATCTCGGGTGCCGGGCGCGTACCTGAATTATTTGCCAAATGCTCATTGTAGGCCATTTCGATCTGATAGACCTGGTTTGACATGGTAGTGGCCACTGGAGAATTTAAAAACTCTTTTTCGTAAGCCTCTGCAACTTTTTTCAACACTTCAAGATTTTTAGGGTCCCATGAATTGAATCCCATGGCAGGTGTTGCAGATCCTTGAAGAACAATATTAAACGGATTCCCTGGATCTCTGTTCATTTCGATCAAAGCGAAAGAATCTAACGGAGCTTTTAAACGTAAAAATCTTTCATTCAATACATCGGAAGGGAGACTATCTCTGAGTTGAAGCAGCTCAGCCTGACCAACATGAAATCTACTGTAGATCTTCATGTATCGGTTCATTGTCTTAGCCCAGGCAGTACCACTAATATTTGGTTGTAACTCGAATTGGTCAGTTGTTGTATTCAGCTGCACCTTATCCTCCGGAACAAGTGTTAACGGGATGATCTTTGGCGCTTGATCTCCCAGTCTCAATTGGTAAAGACCAAACCCAGGGATATTCCCGGCCATCGTAAATTTTCCAGAAGCATCAATTCTTGTTTCAGCAACGCTAATTACCCCTTGCTGACTTATCGCTTCTAAATAAAGGCTTGTATTGGGGGCATCTGAGATCGTTCCGCTGATCTCAAAATTCTCAACAAGTTCAGTTTCATCGTTCTCAGTTATGTCATTGCCGTTATCACATGCAACAAGTCCAAATCCCAGCAGAAATATGATCGTAAATAATTTTAAACTCATCCTTCTAATGATTTTCTAAGTAATCCATTGGCTGCTTTAGGATCGGCCTTTCCTCCTGAAACCCTCATAAGCTGTCCCATGAAGAATCCTACCAATTGTTTTTCACCACTTCTATAACGTTCAACTTCGTTGGGATGTTGCCTGAGAACTTCATCAATAAATCCTTGTATCGACGAAGAATCAGACTCCTGGATCAAATTCAGTTCCTCTGCTATCGTAAGCGGATCAGTATTTGGTTTTTCTAATAATACCGGGAAAACCTTCTGATTAGCTATAGACGCTGAAATTTTTCCTTCATCTATGATCTGCACAAGTCGAGCAATAGCCTTGGCAGGCACAGGGAAGTCTTTGATCTCTATTCCGAATTGATTCAAATGAGATTTGACAGCTCCCATAACCCAGTTTGCCGCTCCTTTGAAATTCTTGGTAGAAGAAATGATCTCTTCGTAATAAAGAGCGATCTCTTTTGAGTCCGTTAAATTTCTTGCGTCGTAATCAGAGAGTCCGAATTCTTTCGTGTATTTCAGAAATAGGTCTCTTGGTAACGAGGGCATTGTTGCCTTTACTTCGTTGATCTGTTCTTGTGAAACATACAAAGGCGGAAGATCGGGCTCAGGGAAATACCTATAGTCGTTTGCAGCCTCCTTCGTACGCATTGAGATCGTAATCCCCTTTAATGCATCGAAAGAGCGGGTTTCTTGAGAGATCGTTTCACCTTTTTCGATCATTTCAATTTGACGGGTGATCTCAAATTCAATTGCTCTCTGTACGTTTCGGATAGAGTTCATGTTCTTGACCTCTACCTTTGTTCCAAACTCTTTACTGCCTTTCAGCATTACTGAAATATTGGCGTCACAGCGAAGAGAACCTTCTTCCATATTACCGTCGCAGATATCAAGGTAGCGGACAAGTTTTCTTACTTCAGTAAGATAATTATAGGCTTCATCCGAATCACGAAGATCAGGTTCGGATACGATCTCTAATAGGGGGACTCCTGCGCGGTTTAAGTCAACAAGCGTATCATATACATCAACGTCGTGAATACTTTTACCGGCATCTTCTTCCATATGTATCCGCGTAATTCCGATTTCTTTCTCCGTACCGTCCGTCGATTGAATATAGATCTTTCCCTTTGTACAGATCGGGGTTGTGTCCTGTGTGATCTGATATCCCTTTGGAAGATCCGGATAGAAATAGTTCTTTCTTGCAAAGTGTTGATGATCAGCGATCGTTGATTCTGTCGCCAGACCTAATCTGATAGCGTATTCGATCGTCTTTTTGTTCATCACCGGAAGTGTCCCTGGATGACCAAGCGTAATCGGACTAACATTTGAGTTAGGTCGAGACCCATATTCGTTCAGATCGCTCGAATAGGCCTTGGTTTTTGTCAGCAATTGTGCATGGACTTCAAGTCCTATGACCGCCTGATATTTATCGCGAATTTCTTTTTCCATTATACACGAGCGATCAATTCACGCATGATCACAGTCATTTTAGGTTCTTGTTTGTTGGCTACCTCGATCACGTCTTCAACACTTACTTCCTGGATCTTACCCGGAACTCCCAAATCAGTTATGATTGAAATGGCAAAACAAGGGATGCTCATATGACGAGCAACAATAACTTCCGGAACTGTAGACATTCCAACAGTGTCAGCACCAATGATCCTTACATATTTGTATTCAGCCGGAGTCTCAAGGGTAGGACCAGTTAGTCCTGCATAAACTCCTTCAGCTACTCGAATACCATTTTCATTGGCAATTTCTTTAGCAAGCTTGATCATTTCATGATCATAAGGCTCACTCATATCCGGGAATCTAGGTCCCAGTTCATCAATATTCTTACCGATAAGAGGGTGAGCAGGGAATAGGTTAATGTGATCGTTGATGATCATGATCTCACCAATTTCAAAATCAGGGTTAACTCCTCCTGAAGCATTACTCACAAAAAGGCGTTCAATTCCTAAGTATTTCATTACACGCACGGGAAAGGTTACTTCCTGCATGGTATATCCCTCGTAATAGTGAAAACGTCCTTGCATGGCAACTACATGCTTTCCTCCAAGCTCACCAAAGATCAATTTCCCAGAGTGACTTTGTACGGTCGA
>SBGS01000117.1 GCA_006226555.1 Bacteroidota bacterium | reverse complement strand
AGATGGAAAAACTATATTCATAACATGTATACCGTTCTACTCATAGATGACGAAGAAGATATCAGAGAAATTCTTGGATATAATTTGTCCAAAGAAGGTTTCAATGTTATAAAAGCTTCGAATGGAGTGTCAGGAATTGATCTCGCGATTAAAAACAAACCAGAGATTATTCTTTTGGATGTTATGATGCCAGATATGGATGGTGTGGAGGTCTGTGAGTCTCTAAGAAATAATGAAGCTACAAAGAACGCTTACATCTGTTTTCTAACAGCGCGAAATGAGGATTATAGTCAAATTGCAGGACTAGAGGCAGGAGCAGATGATTATGTTGCCAAGCCAATCAAACCTAGAGTATTAATCTCTAAACTTAAGGCTGTAATACGTAGAGATGCCATGTTCAATGGTAATCAAAATGATGAAGATTCCTCGAATATCGGTTTACAGATAGATCGTGACAGGTATACTGTCACGAAAGATGGTGAAGAGATACACTTTCCCAAGAAAGAATTTGAACTATTAGCACTTTTATCTTCTAAACCCGAAAAAGTTTTTGATAGAGAAACAATTTTAGAAAAAGTTTGGGGCAATGACGTAGTTGTTAGTGATCGAACAATTGATGTTCACATTCGTAAATTACGCGAAAAGATTGGAGATGACTATATTAAAACAATTAAAGGTGTCGGGTATAAGTTTATGTTACCCTCTTCAGAAGAATAAATAAAAAAGCCCGGTTAAACCGGGCTTTTTCGTCTTTTTCAGTCTGTGATTACCTAATGGTATATGTTATTGATCCGGAGAATGTAATTCCAGGATTCAAATATTCGAAGATCTGTACTTCTGCATTGTAAGCTTCGTAGAATTTACGTCTCGCAAAGTTCAATAGGTTTTGTCCTCGTAAGCTGGCTTCCCATCTTGGGCCACTTTCTCCAGGATAAACTTTACCAAATGCCTTAGATACTTTAAAATTCAAGCTGTGGAATGGCTGCTCGTAAACATCCGGCAGGTTTCCTACTCCAATAACAGCAAGCTTCTTACCTTGTACGTTATATGTCATGTTAAACATCAATCCAAGGGAATCGTTTCTATAGGTAACGAAGGCATTAATGATCCATGGCGCTTGTCCATACATTGGTCTGAAATTTCCAATCACTTCGCCTGCTCTGGCGTTTGCTTCGCGAACCTCTTTTTCTGTATACGTAACACCACCTACTTCCGTTTTTACTTCACGCATGTCGATTAATGAGACGATGTAGGCAAAGTTAGATCCTGCCAATAAGCTAATATGAGACTTCTCCTTAAACCCAATTGCCTTACGAATCTCGAACTCTGCTCCGTACACATCCGCCTTACCTGCATTCACAGGTTTAAATTCATTCGGTGCCGCAACGTTTGCAACGATCTCGATCGGGTTAATGAATTGCTTATAGAATGCACTAGCAGAGATGATCTCAGTTCTTCCAAAGAAATGCTCCCACCTTAGATCAGCATTGTGAATCAACGTTTGTTTCAAGTTAATATTACCCAAATAACGGCGACCCTGGATCGGATCATAGATCTGTGAAATGGAAATCTCGCGGAAAGATGGTCTAGCCAATGTTTGGGTATAAGCCCATCTGATGTTCGTACTTCTTTCTGCATGCAAAGAATCCGCTTCTTTACGAATCTTGTAGATGAAGTTGGCAGAAGGAAGAATATTTAGCTTATCCAATACTACTTCATTCTCATAACGAGGGGCAGTTGGATCAGTATCCGCGTTATTGGATTGACCCGTATATCTGTTCACGTTATGTTCTGCTCGAGCACCATAGGTCACAACAAGACTTTTGCTCAGAGGAAGCTCATTCATCACATAGAATGCAGATGTCATTTGATTGGCATCATAAATATTCGCTTTCTCTAATTGTCCTACTGCGTAAACTCCTGAATCTTTATCTAAAGTCCACAAATTTTCATCCTGGAAGAACCAGTTTGGATCATTTGGAACCACGTTAGACATATTATCTAAACGGAATACATATTCGTTTACATCGAAAGATCTGTTCTTGTATGTGAATTTACCTCCAAATGCAATATTGGTTTCCAAGGAATCCCATTGCGTGAATTTGTAATTGAAATCGAATTTACCGCTGGCGTTGTGTTCATTTAACGTACGGAAAATTCTACGTACTTCAGCTCCAACAGATTCTTCCCATAAATAGATGTCATCTCCATTTGGATCTTTATAATCAGCCAACTCGAGTGCGGTTGATCTAATATCCGGGTCAGAAATTTTGGATAGTGTCGGAGACAATGCCCAATTCAATTTCCACTTATTTTTTTCATCAAGAAAGTGAATACCTGATAAGTTCACATTCGTAACTGAACGCTGCGTATACTGCAAACCATGCTTGATCAATGTCGCTTGATTACTATCAAAGTTTCTTTCTTCCAATACAGCAGCAGTTGCAGTTCCATTCTGCGTGTGGAATCCTACCAATGAGATCTTGTTACGGTCAAACTTGATCGATTGACCGAGTAAGGCTGTCCACATTACATCCTGTACCGCCATTTCTCCGCGTGAAGTTCTATCACGGAACAAACGTGTTTCTGATGAATCTACATCACGAAGGAACTCGTTGTATTCAACATCTGCATAATATGTATTGTTTGTTCTGTAATTCAAAACAGCATTGTAACCATAGGTGATATTTTGGGTGCTGTCCTTCTTACGAGGCATGTTGATCTGATTACCGATTGCAAATGCATAGGTTTGATTCATGAAAGCAGAAGCTCTTTCCGTAGACATGATATTAGAAAATGCTTTTGTAAATCTTTCTGTATAAACATCGCCCTCTGCCGGGTGAGGTATCGTTGCAGTAGGACTAATAGGAAGAGCGCGTGTTCCATCGTCAAAGCCCAGAAAATCCAAGCCACCTCCTTGATACGTTAAGAAGTTACTATTGAAAGATGCATTGTTATTGTATCCTAATCCACCTCTTAAATAGATCGTTTGTCTTCCCGGGAAGTCCTTCGTCTGAATATCTACCAAACCTCCTGTGAAATCACCTGAAAGATCCGGTGTAAAAGTTTTATAGACTGTAATGTTATCGATCATGACAGCAGGGAAGATGTCCATTTGAACTGAGTTTCTATCCGGATCAAGGCCAGGGATATCCATTCCGTTCAAGATCGTTTTTGTATAGCGATCTCCTAATCCACGGATATATACATTCTTACCTTCCTCAACAGACGCAGCAGGTACCATTTGAACCGCATCCGCAGCATTCGTTACACCTGAATTCTTGATGGTTTCCTTTGGCAGCTCATCAGAAGCAGCGCTTTCTTCCATTCTTCTTTTATCCGAACCCTCTAAAGTAGTAGGAGAACCGGAAGTTTTTTGACCCACCACCTTAACAGACTCCAAATTTTGAACATCCTTACTCTTACCTATAGCAATAGAAACATTCGTTACATTTCCGGCAACAACCTCAATTTCCTGATCTACATCAATGTATCCTTCCGTAGGATTTGAAACTGTGATCGTATATTTTCCTGGAGCAAGCTTTAGCGTAAAAGTTCCCTCAAAATCAGTTCGGGCTTTTCCTACCCCATCAACTTTTACAACCGCATTATAAACAGGTTCACCACTTTTATTGTCCTTTACCTCTCCACGGACAACTTCTTGTCCAAATGAAATAAGAGAGATTATTGTAAACAGTGTCGAAACAAAGAGGCTTTTGAAATTCATATGTGTTTATTTACGAAAAAGGTCCGCCGGGCGGTACCCGGCAGACACATTCATTATCAATTAGTTATATCTAATTTTATAGGTGACCGTTTACTGACATCCAAGTCCAAGACCAACCTGTAGTAGATCCACCTGTAGCCGTTGTTGAAGTCATTGCAGCCTGTGCAGCTGTTTGATCAGCAGCAGGAACTGTACATGCATTAACACCAGCATCGTCTGTTGAAGCAGTATAAACCGAAACTCCAGTAAATTCAGACCCTGCAAATACCAACTTCGGAGCTACGTCTGTCAAGTATGTAAAAGCATCTGACTTTGGATCAGCACAATTATTCTGGTAAGAAGCACGGATCTTAGCTGTAGCCAATTTCACGTTATTCTGAGTTCCTTGTGCTTTAGATTTAAAATCTCCATTTCCTGATACGGTACCATTCATTAAGGTGTATAGACCATTTGTGTATGTTGTTCCTTCCGGACCATCGATCTCTATAGACTCATCTGAGTTTGTTCCGTTGATCACAAGGAAGTTCGATACTGTACCAGCGTAGTTCATATCGATATCAATTCCGTCATCTCCTTGGAAACCAACGATGATGTTCGATACGTTAACTGTTCCACCAAAGAACTCGATTCCATCATCCAAGTTAGAAACGATCTCAATGTTAGAAATACTGGTTCCTGATCCAACACCTCCAAGTGTTAAACCGTTGATCTCATTTCCTGCACCAATAAGTGCTCCACCGTGACGGATAGAAATGTATGACATAACACCTGAATTGTCAGTAGCATCTGAACCACCAAATGCTCCGAACGCATCTTCTACAGGAATACCTTCGATTTGAGAAAGCACGTCTCCATCTGCAGCAGAGATAGGCGCACGCCCAAGAACGATCAGTCCACCCCAAAGACCCTGGTCAGTTTCATCTAGGTTCGTACCTGTAAGTTGACCCGGTTGAATATTATCCAATTCAGAAGTAAAGATGATTGGAAGTGCAGCTGTACCTTGCGCATTTATTTTACCACCTTGAGCAATAATCAAAGCCGAAGCCAATGTTCCTGTTCCTTGTGATCCTTTAATAATAGTCCCTGCCTCAATTGTCAAAGTGACACCGTCCTCAACTACAACCTTACCAACTAATTTGTAAATGTTGTTTGCTGTCCAAGTTTCGTTAGAAGTGATTGCACCGGCTTTAGTTACTGTCTGAACTCCTGGCGTTACTGGCGCGTCATCATACTCACATGAACCATCATCTTTTTTAGCTGAATCACTGTAGTTCGCTGCTGTTGGATCAGTACAACCTTTTTTGGAACATGAACCCGTTCCTAATGATAGGCTTGATGCTAAGATCAATACACCTAATTTTACACTGTTTACTTTCATTTTGTATAATTTTCATTTTCGACAGTGCAAAGATTGTTTCTTTACTTTTTTCAGAAGTTTTCATAGACTTATCATTCCATCAAATAACCATTAAAGTGATATTAACTTGTTTTACCGAATTGTTAATAGGGAGGAAGAACTATAGTACTTTTAGTAACCTTTATTTAATACTTGTTCCTATGATTTAACAAACTTGTAATTTTCAATTAATCGAATACTAAAATCCTGATTCTAGCTTTGTTCAAAGTAATCTATCATGATAAAAGGTTCAAAGCAGTCGATTTTAATTATTGATGATGAGGAGGATATTTTAGACTTTCTCTCTTATAATCTTAGAAAGGAGCATTACCTTGTGTTTACTGCAAACAATGGAATTGAGGGGGTACGAGTAGCCAAGGAAATTAAACCAGATATAATAATTCTTGATGTTATGATGCCCGGTATGGATGGTATCGAAGTATGCCAAACTCTCAGAAGTGAGACCGGATTGAAAAACACCATAATTACCTTTCTTACTGCAAGATCAGAAGACTACACTCAAATAGCCGGCCTAGAGGTTGGAGCTGATGACTATATGGTTAAACCCATAAGACCTAGGTTGCTTATTTCAAAAATTCATTCGTTATTAAGAAGAACTAACAACTCTGATATTACTGAAAAGATTGATCGAAAAATTTATATTGATCCTGAAAGATTCATCGTAAAGCTTAATGATGGCACTAAATTAACATTACCCAAAAAAGAATTTGAATTGCTTGAATTATTAGCCAGTCGACCTGGGAAGGTCTTTAAGCGAGAGCAAATTTTATCTACGATCTGGGGAAATGATGCTATTGTCGGTGAACGAACCATAGATGTTCATATAAGAAAGCTTAGAGAAAAAATTGGGAATACCTATATTAGAACCGTAAAAGGAGTTGGATACACATTTGATATTAATTGAAAAACTTAAAACCTTCTCAAATAGTATTGTTCGGTAGTTTATTAGTATTACTAATAATACTGCTACTTCACGTAGGACTCTATTTACTTGCGGAAATCACGATAAATAAGTTAATTATCGCAGGACTTTTATCTGCCTTTTCAGTATACATTATATTTTATTTGTTAATCAAAACGTTTATAACGGAACGTATTAAAATATTATACCGGTCCATTAGGAAAGGTAAATTCAATAAAGACCTTAATGTCCGTTTAAATCTAAACGAGGACGTAATAGAAAATGCTGAAATAGCGACGAAAAATTGGGCCGATGAACAATTAAACGAAATTTCTAAATTAAAAGAACAGGAGATATTTCGACGTGAGTTTATTGGTAATCTTGCTCATGAATTAAAAACTCCTATTTTCTCGATACAAGGTTATATACTAACATTGTTAGAAGGTGGTCTAGAAGACAAATCTGTTAACAGACTTTTTTTAGAGCGTGCATCAAAAGCAACCGAACGAATGACTGCTATGTTAGAAGATTTAGATCAATTATCTAAAATGGAGGTGAAAGAGCTTCAACTCGAAATAAGTAATTTCGATATTGTTGAATTGGTTCGAGATATTTTTGAAGAGTTAGAAATAAAGGCAAAAAAGAAGTCAATCAAATTAAAATTTGCGAAGGACTACGATTCAATCGTAGTTAATGCAGATCGCTCCAAAATAGGTCAGGTACTCAACAATTTGATAAGTAACTCAATTTTTTATGGAAGCGATAAAGGAGAAACAATTGTTAGAATCTATCGGATGGATGATATCATCACGATTGAAGTTTCGGATAACGGACCAGGAATAGAGGAACAACATCTTTCAAGACTATTTGAACGCTTCTACAGAGTAGAAAAGAGTCGTAATCGTAACGAGGGAGGTTCCGGATTGGGATTAGCGATCGCCAAAAAGATCATCGAAGCGCATGGTCAAACCATCAATGTTCGCTCCACCCCGGGAGTTGGCTCCACCTTTACTTTTAGTCTTGATAAAGGCAAAGCCAAAAAGTAATCCCAATAGAGCAATCCTTTTATTTATCATCTCTTTAAGGATGGACAGATTTGAGATTAAATGATCCGTAGGCATTGCACTCAATTGGATGTCTGGAATCAATTTAAGATCCTATACGATCTCCACACCTTACATTATCGAATACAATGATCATACTAATGAGGAAGATGCTTTAAGTTCATTATACACGTGGTTCGCTTTAAAACTAGCATCCAAATGCAATACTACCAGAACAAACGTAGTTTGTGAAGCCTGAATATCGAACGAGAAGTTCGAAAATACGTAGGACAGAAAGATCCTAGCTCGTGAAGACCGGTACCGGATAAGGAAGATCCGAAAGTAAGAGGAATAAAAGGCAGTACCAGAGCGAGCATTGCTCGCGAAGACTGAAAGCCGCCGAAGGTTGTTCGGCAAAAGCTTGAAGGACACAGCGCGCGCTGATGCGTGCTGTCCTTTTGAGTGCATTTAAACGAAAAAACCCCGATCTATTTCTAGAACGGGGTTTCTCAAAAGTGGCGTCGACTTACTCTCCCACCCTCAAAAGGGCAGTACCATCAGCGCAAGCAGGCTTAACTTCTCTGTTCGGAATGGGAAGAGGTGGAC
>SBGS01000048.1 GCA_006226555.1 Bacteroidota bacterium | reverse complement strand
TATCTATCTCTTAGAGGTAGTAACGGAAAAAGGAACAGAGATGAAACGATTCGTTAAAAATTAGAAGTTCCTATACTTTTCATAGCACAGGGCGGGGTTTTACTCCGCCCTATTTGTTTCTACAAATGCGATGTTTACGTATCTTTGCGGTCAAATCAATACGAGATGAGCATTATCGAACTATCTGATCAGGAGATCCAAAGAAGAGAAACATTGTCAAAGATCCGTGAAATGGGCATTGATCCATATCCGGCAGCTTTGTATCCTGTAGATAATTTTTCCGCAGACATCAAAGCTGACTTTGAAGAAGGTAAAACCGTTTGTATAGCGGGACGTATCATGTCCAAACGCATCATGGGTAAAGCTTCTTTTGCTGAGCTTCAGGACTCTAAAGGACGTATTCAGGTATACTTCAACCGAGACGAATTATGTCCGGGAGAAGATAAAACACTTTACAATGAAGTGTTCAAGAAAATGCTCGACCTCGGTGATTTTATCGGCGTGAAAGGAAAGCTTTTCAAAACTCAGGTGGGTGAGCCATCTATCGATGTTCAGGAATTCTCCATTCTGAGTAAGTCTTTGAAGCCGCTTCCACTGCCAAAAACTGATGCAGAAGGCAAAGTACACGATGCCTTTACCGATCCAGAGTTGCGTTACAGACAGCGTTATGCTGACCTAGTCGTAAACCCTCATGTAAAGGATGTTTTTGTTAAGCGTACGAAGCTTTTCAATGCGATGCGTTCTTTCTTCAATGAGGCCGGGTACATGGAAGTTGAAACGCCAATACTGCAACCCATACCGGGTGGTGCAGCCGCGCGTCCGTTCATTACACAACACAATGCACTTGACATTCCTTTGTACATGCGAATTGCCAACGAGCTTTATTTGAAGCGTTTGATCGTTGGTGGATTTGATGGTGTATATGAATTCTCTAAGAACTTCAGAAATGAGGGAATGGACCGCACGCACAATCCTGAATTCACTGCCATGGAGATCTATGTTGCATACAAGGACTACAACTGGATGATGGACTTCACAGAGCGATTACTGGAGCATTGTGCAATTGCTGTTAATGGTACCACCAAAGCAACATTCGGCGAACACGAGATAGATTTCAAAGCGCCATACAAGCGCGTTACCATGCGAGATGCCATCCTTGAATTCACAGGATTCGACATTTCAGGTAAATCTGAAAAAGAGATCTACGATGCGGCCAAAGCTATGGGTATCGATGTGGATGAGACGATGGGTAAGGGTAAATTGATCGACGAGATCTTCGGTGAAAAATGTGAGGGAAATTACATCCAGCCTACTTTCATTATCGATTACCCGAAAGAGATGTCGCCTTTGTGTAAGACACACCGCGACAATCCTGAGCTTACAGAGCGTTTCGAGCTGATGGTTTGTGGTAAAGAGATCGCGAATGCATACTCTGAGCTGAATGATCCGATCGATCAGCGTGAACGATTTGAAGATCAGTTAAAGTTGTCTGAGCGCGGCGATGATGAGGCAATGTTCATCGATCAGGATTTCCTTCGTGCCCTGGAGTACGGTATGCCTCCAACATCAGGACTTGGGATCGGTATGGACCGTTTGATCATGTTCCTGACAAATAACCAATCCATTCAGGAGGTGCTTTTCTTCCCGCAAATGAAACCGGAGAAATTCGGAGAGAAAAAGGGACCTGAGCTTTCCGAACAAGAGAAAGAAGTGTTTACTATTCTCGAAAAATCGGGAACCATGAACCTGAATGATCTGAAGGAGAAGTCTGGTTTGAGCAACAAGCAATGGGATAAAACCATCAAAGGGCTCAGAGCACATGACGTTGTAAACGTAGAAAAGACTGAAAATGAGCTGATCATCTCGGTGAAATAAGTCATAAAAGTCCGTTTTTTTTCATTTTTAGCATTCCAATTTAACCGATTTACTAAATTGGTTTAGTAAACGGTTTATTTGTTTAACATTCTTTTTTTGAGACCAATTTAGCGCTCCAATTCTAAGCGATATTTGGCTTTTAACATCAATACAAAACCGTTTTAGCAACCTACATTTGCCGCGAAAACTATTCGCGACATGAAATACATTTTGCTACTGCAATCCATTTTTTTATTTAACATCGTTTTTGGACAGTGTTCATTTGGCGGAGCACAGGTCAACGCAGGCACGCTTACCCCAACGGCAGGTTATCAAACTGTATCCGGAGTGAGTAATGGACAATACTTTACCATCAATGCAGTCTGTGGCAGCGTTTACAACTTTACATTCTGCAGCAACGGAGGCAATGCTTCCTGGGACACACAGATCACTGTCCTGGCTTCAAATGGAACAACATCGTTAGCATACAATGATGATAATTGTGGTTTACAGTCAAATGTGTCGTACACTGCGACTAACAGTGGTACGATCTACGTTTTGATAACAGAGTACTATTGTAATTTCGATGGTACCTTTACTGGGGCAACATTAGCCTATAACGCCACACCGGGAAGTTTTGACGCATCGTTTACCATGACCCCTACGTCATGTGGAACGGCTAATGCAACCGTAACCGGTAATACCGGAGGAACGTTTTCATTTAACCCCGCTCCAGGAGATGGAGCGGTGATCAATCCAACAACGGGACAGATCACAAACGGAACCGCTGGTACAACTTACACAGTACAATACACTGTAGGTTGCTCAACTTCCTCCACCCAAAATGTCACTCTTCCGGTAGGAGGTAACGCCTCCTTTACCATCGCTCCCAGCTGTGGCGGAGCTACAAGTACGATCACAGGAGACAGTGGTGGGGTATTTTCGTTCAATCCGGCACCTGGTGACGGCGCCCAGATCAATAGTACGACGGGCTTGGTAAGCAATGCAACGGCAGGGAATACCTATACCGTTCAGTATTCCATCTGTGGGGTAAGTACCACTCAAAACGTCACTGTTTTGAATGACAATTGTTTCAACCTGAATGGAAATGCTCAATATATAACAGTAGCGGGAGAGCAGTGCATCCAACTCACAGCTGAGGTCAACAACCAAACCGGTTGTTCGTGGAATACGAATACCGTTGATTTCGCACAAGGATTTACACTGACTTTGGATTATTACTTCGGTAACAACATTGGTGGTGCGGACGGGAACACTTTCACATTCCAGCCCAGCTCATCCTCTGCATGCGGACAAGATGGTGGACAGTTAGGCGCTGGTGGGTTGTCCAATGCTTTATCCATTGAGTTCGACACCTATGACAACGATTATCCAACTCACCTATACGACACCGGATGTGATCATATTGCCGTGGAGATCGATGGCAACATGCTTGGTCCGGGTGCTCCTTATGCAGGACCGGTTTGTGCCAAGTCCGGCGGAGGAAATATTGATGACGGTGGTACTTACGAAGTAATGATCGAGTGGGATCCTGCCAGCTACACCCTGAGAGTCTATTTTGATGGTGCCTTAAGACTTACAACAACTGGCGATTTTGTAAATACTGTTTTTGGCGGGCAATCAGAGGTATACTGGGGAGCAACCTCAGCTACAGGAGGATTGAACAATCAACAATATTTCTGTCCCAGCTCTGTTACCGTACTTCCTGCCGAGCTCGGAGAATTTCAGGCGCTATGCGACGGCAATGAGGAAGAGATCTCATGGACCACGCACAGTGAATATCGCACGGATCATTTTGAGGTCGAATATTCGATCGATGGCTATACCTATTACACGCTTGATGTCGTGGAGGCCGCGCATTACTCACAAAATGACCGTCATTATTCCATTGAAGTTCCTGAAGGACTGGAAGCAGCCTTATTCCGATTGAAAACGGTAGATGAAGATGGCGCTACGGACTTTTCTCCTGTAATCGCCCGAAAACAGTGTCTATCCGACGGGCTTATTCAAAATCAGTACACCCTAAATGGGATAAGCACTTTTGAATTCAGTACTGCCTGTCAGGCGAAACTGATCGATCAAATGGGACGTGTGGTACAGGAAGCAGCTTCTTTCGAAACTACGCTACAGCTCACAGAAAATAATGCCCGTGGATTCTACATCCTCCAGGTCATGAGCATTGACGGAAAAACGGAATCGAGAAGAATCTACCATTAATAAAAAAGCCGCTTCGACCTGAAGCGGCTTTTTCTTTACCAATTCTTCTTGAACCGGGCCGAAAAACCGGATTTCGCATGAACATAATAATCATCCTGAGGCAAGCTTCCCAGGTCAAGCTCGAAATGTTCTGTCATTTCAAAACGCAAGATTTCTATTCCTTTGGCATTCACGATCCAAACCGTATCGGGAAAAGGAAGGTGTACCGTCAGGGTCTGTTCTTTTTGATCCGTAAAGATCTCCACCATACGCGATGAATCTATTGATGTAACTTAAATAGCCCTGTTCTTACTCCTTGATGAATTTTACGGTTTGTCCGTCTTGTGTGCGGATGAAATACACGCCTGGAGCATAACTTGACACATCAATTGTAGTTTCACCATTTAGCTCGATCGTTTCCACTACCAATCCATTTGCAGAAGTCAATACAGCTGTTGCATTTTCGCTACCGGAAATAGTTAGCAGGTTGTGCGCAGGGTTCGGGAAAGCTTTTAGTGTAACTAACGCATTCTCTTTGACATCCAGTGTTGGATCCGGTGCATTGAATAATGCTGAAATATCATTTCCTGTCAGTGCTCTTCTGAAAACGTAGATATCGTCTACCAATCCACTGAAGTACTGTCCACCGTTTGAAGATCTTCCGGCCATTAGCTCTCCTGCAGAGGTACCTGTGGCATCAAAGGTTCCCAAACCTGAAATATCTCTTGAGCTCTCAAGGACACCGTCCACGTATAAATGCAACATTTGAGCTGAACGATCAAAAACCATAGCGATATGCATCCATGTATTTCCGGAAATGATTTGCGTCTGCCAGTTTGAGTATCCAACAGCACCATTATCATCTCTGTAATACAACATCAATTCTCCAGTCGTTGTTCCAGGACCATTAGAATCCCACCCGAACATGTACGCTTTATCTCCTCCCGTAAATCCTCTTTTCCCGATTGGAATGCCTTGATTTACCTGACCCATATCTGCGTTGATCCATAGTGCCACCGTAAAACTGTTTGAACCAAACCGGTAATTGGTCAGGTCACCAAAATTGATGTAGTCATCTATTCCATCGAAGAACATGGCCTTATTTGAATTACCAAAGCGGTCGTTATCTGAAAAAGCACCAAAAACGCTTCCTCCCTGTGTTACCTGTCCCGCAGTTACATTGGCTGTACCATCATTGAATGAAAAATAAGCCTCAAGATTACTTGTAATGTCCTGGGCAAAGGTTTGCTGTGCAGCAATAAACGTCAGTGCGAGTAGTGTTCTTTTCATATGATTCAGTTTTACTTTTTATCAAATATTGGCAATTGCTTTTGCTCGTTGATCAGCGACTTTGTGAACTGCATACCTGACTTTGTGAACAGCAAAAACCGCCTCCGATACCCTCGAAGACGGTTCTTGTTATTTGATTTGGTTAGGTTTATTATTCTTTAATGAACTTCACTGTTTGTCCGTCTAGTGTACGGATGAAATACACGCCGGGTGCGTAGGCACGCAGATCCAGTTTTGTTTCTCCATTCAACTCAAGCGTTCCAAGTATCGCTCCATTCGCAGCGGTAATAACCGCACTCGTTGGCAATGACGTTGTAATTGTCAGGATATCTGTTGCCGGGTTTGGATAGGCCTCAAGTATCATTTCAATTTCAGGAATTGAAGCCATTGAGGAGCAATCAATACCACTTGCTGCATCTCCTCCAATTGTCCAACCCTTTGTATTGATCAAAAGATCCCTTGCTGCGACTGCATTTGTGCCATATTGAATGCCGCTTGCTCCTAAGGTAATATTGTTCGGCGTATTACTGTTAGCCGCCCAGCCAATTAGCGTTTGGGAGTAGTTATTACAATCCATACCTGAGTTATTCAGCATAAGCCCCATATTTGTTAACGACTGTGTATTCCAATCTTTCAATGATTGATTGAATGAAATTGCATTTTGAAACATTGAGAACATACTCTCAACAGAACTTGTATTCCAATCGTTCAATGGTTGATTGAATGAAGTTGCATTCTCAAACATTTGAGCCATGCTTATAACACTTGCTGTATTCCAATTACCTATTGGCTGATTAAATGAACTGGCATTGGCAAACATTCCTGATAGATACTGAACATTCGTCATATCCCAAGTACCAATTGACTGATTAAATGAACTGGCATTTTTAAACATTTCTCCAGTATGGGTGACATTAATCATATTCCAATTATCTATTGGCTGGTTAAACGCTGTTGCATTATGAAACATATTATTCATTATGGTCACATTACTTGTATTCCAATTACCTATTGGCTGATTGAAAGAAGATGCTCCCTGAAACATACCAATCATAGTCGTCACATTTCCAGTATCCCAGTTGCCTATTGGTTGATTAAATGAGCTTGCATTAGCAAACATGTTATTCATGTTTGTAACACTACTCGTATTCCAACCTCCGATTGGTTGATTAAATGCCGTTGCATTGATAAACATATTAATCATGTTCGTCACATTTCCGGTATCCCAATTATTAAGGTCCTGATTGAAACTTGATGCGGACTCAAACATACCATTCATGAGAGTTACACTTCCTGTATTCCATGTACCAATAGGCTGATTAAAGGCCGAAGCATTCGCAAACATATTACGCATATCGGTGACATTGACAGTATTCCAGCTGCCAATGGGTTGGTTAAATGAAGATGCACTCTGAAACATACTTCTCATATCTGTGACATTACCGGTATCCCAAGTTCCTATTGGTTGGTTAAATGAAGATGCACTCTGAAACATACTTCTCATATCTGTAACATTACTTGTATTCCAATTACCTATTGGCTGATTGAAAGAAGATGCTCCCGAGAACATAGCAAGCATGGTCGTCACATTCGAGGTATTCCAGTTCCAATTGGCATTTAACCCGGACAACGAAATACAATCTGCAAACATTAAGGAGCATGATGTCACATTACTTAGGTTAGGAACATCGGTGGCGGTAACATCCACATTAGAGCATCCTGAAAAAGCAGCGTTCATTTGAGACCAAATAATCGTTCCCCATTGCGAAACTTCTGAAAGCTTATTCTTTTCTGCATTATTTCCATTCATGAAAAACCTAGGAAATGCTCCGGATATTTCAACACGGTAGTCAGTTCCAGTTGTTAAACCATTAATCGTTGCGTTCCCGGTTTGAACAAGCAGGTTTCCGTTATTGCTGGGATTACCCACCTCTTCCCAATAAAGATCATAATTGTAACCACTTCCGAAAGTAGGAATTGTAATAGAAGTCGTTGTCAGGGTATTCCATACCGTGATAAAATTATCCGGCGAACCTGGTGTTACCTGTCCAAGAAGGTTAAAAACCCCTGTGAACAACAGTAAAGTGAGTAGTGTTTTTTTCATGTGATAAGATTTATTGTTTCTTCAAAAATCTTGATTCCTCATTCTTTGGTCATTATTCACTTTGTAAACTGCACACCTGACTTTGTGAACAGCAAAAAACCGCCTCCGATGAGCTCGAAGGCGGTTCTTGTTCTATGAAAAATCTTTTACAATTTCCAGAATATTACCTATACAGGTCTACATCCTTACAATCAAAATAAACCGGTGCTCCACTTCCTCCATAAATTGATCTACCATAAGAAGACCCATCGTAATTTTGAGTGATATATGCATTTTCAAAGGCACATTGATTACCGATTTTTACCACCACAATGATTCGTAAGGTTCTTTTCGTGATCGCACC
>SBGS01000011.1 GCA_006226555.1 Bacteroidota bacterium | reverse complement strand
CAGGTGTGGTATTCCAAGAATAGCTATATGGAGCAGTACCTCCTATAACATCCACATCAATAGAGCCATCATTTACAGGTCCACCACAAGATTTATCTTGTTTTGTATAGCTGACCTCCAATAGTTGTGGTTCTGTAACTGTAGCTCCAGTAAACATTTGACAACCATTTGCGTCGTAAATGCTAACTTCATAAGGCCCGGCAGGAATATTTGCTAGATCCTCAGTAGTTTGTCCCGAAGTCCATGTGTAAGTGAATGGAGTAGCAGGAGTAACTTGGTTAACCGTTACATTGATTGCACCATTACTTCCTCCAAAGCAACTTACATTCGTAGCTGTAGCAGAGGCCGAAATTCTTCTTGCTCGCATAGCAAATGGCGAGAACGTTTGCGGCGTGAACCCCTCTAGGCTCCATGTTTCGTCAAACCAATCATAGGTGAAATAACCGATTGGGATAGATGTCGACCAAAGTGGACCAACACTTAATGACCATCCCGGGAATCCGATTGGGGGCACAACGATCTCAGGAGTACAAACTGTTGTTGTACACCACTTGAATGGATTACTCCACGTTGGACAAGGATAAGGTACCGGGAAACAAACCGATGGAATTGTAAATCCAGGTATAACAGTTACCGCTGGTACAGTGAAGCTGAATGCAAAAGCACTCATTAGGAAATCAAAAGAAACCGAGTCATACGTGTGATTCCTGAAGATCCCGTCGATCGTATAGGTAGGTGTAATGGCAAGAGAATCATAGTAACAAGGAAACTTGTAATTCAAATTGTTACCAATCTCCATATTAATGATACTACTGTATCCTGAGCTCACCGTCACTGAGCCCGGTGGCGGTGTTGTTACGGTGTAACTTACTGGTGTAGGAAACTGGAATTTCCCATAGATCTTAGGTGTGAACGCGAAACACTGCCTATTGGTTATGTTTGCATCAAAGCTGGCTGAGAAAAAGTTCCATTCGATCTCTGCAATACCAAGAGATTGGCTTCCGGATAAATTGGAAAGAACCTCCCCTACAACACCTACAGGACCGGGAACATACGAGAGAATATTTCCGATAAGCTGGAAGATCTCAACATTTAAATTTACATAGGTAGAATCACCACAAGCGTAGATGTTCGTTCCATTTAATCCCGGTGAAGTTTCTACATAAGGAATGGTAATTGATCCTGACAATCCGAATCCAACATCCGGAAGATCAGCAGGAAATGCACCAAGATGTACCTGCCATGGAATCCAGTCAATTCCAACCTGTCCACTAGCATCCCCCGGAGGTTTTGCATATGGGAAAAGTCCACCTGTTGCTGGCGCTGGCGGTTGATCCGGACCTAATGGATCCGCAGGCCCTAGATACCAGACACCTGTTGTTCCACCTGTGGAGGCGCCACTTCCTGAAATCGTAACGAGATTCAGTGTCTGGACACCTGTGTCAAAAGCAGGGATAATCGGGAAAGTTGTACAACCGAAGAAACACAATTGTGCACTCGCTTGAGCAGCCATTCTAAAATATAGGTCCCAGAAAAATTCTCCCGCAGAAGGATATCTTGTTTCCAGCTCCCATCCTGGCTCAACAGTGTAAGAGGTTTGAATGGTCACATTGTCTCCCTGATCATACGAAAGGTCAGTTGGCATGTCCAACTCAATGTCTACCGGATAATGTACATCCACCTCTCCTGTTGTAAACCCTTCAATTCGTATTTCAGAACCGATAACTCCACTGAAAGAACCGCTTAGGGCTCCACCAAAATCAAATCCGGCAATACTAAAGATGCCGGAATTACCTGTGTTGAAGTTAACGTTCCACGGCACATCAAAGATCGTGATCGTTTGGTCCAATGTGATTGGACTGAAAGACGGCCCCCACATGTTAACAGAGTCCGTGACGAAATTTGCGTGATGGTTAACCAGCTGCTGTGCTGATACCGGACGCGATAAGAATAAAGTAGCTAATCCGGATAATAGTAGTAGTTTAATTTTCATTCGACCCCGGATTTAGGTTAATAGTCTGTAAACTCTTCAATACCTCACCTTCGATCAACTCCTCTAATTTGTATGGGTATGTGATATTCAACCAAAGCGTCTGCTGAAGATCACCCGCGAATACCATATATCTTATCCATTCATCACCTTCAAGTATAAATGACAACTTGAAAACTCTTCCTTTTACACCATGATCAGATTCCAACGATGAAGACGAGAGTAACTTCAAGTTATTTGCTTCACACCATTCCTCTGTCATTCCTTCCGCGATCTTGAGATAGTTCGCGTTATTGATTTGCATCATGATGATCGCCGCACTATTTGGCATGGAAAGATATCCGTTAAAAGCTGTAGAAACTTCAAACCCTGCAGGAGGGACAATACATCTGATATCTGCTTCTTGGGATGACGGTACAACTACCTCCAATGAGTCTTCTTGAGCGTTTACCGCAAAGATGAACATCAGGGTAAAGAGACTTTGCGTCAACGCAGTAATAAGTCTTTTCATAAGTAGTGACTAAATATAGTATGGGGCCAAAACTACAACAAAGAAATTTCCCAAGCAACTTAAATCACAAATCGAATGATTAATTTTTTTTATGTCGCTTAAAAGGCTATTTTTCTTGCCTTAATCAAAATATTGTCAAATATTTGCACGGATTTGGGTTTAAACCAAGCTACTATTTATGAAGAAATTAATCGCCATTTTAAGTGTTGCCCTATTCAGTTTCAACGGGACAACACAAACTGCTCTTGACTTTGACGGTGTAGATGATCATGTTCTCATCCCTGGTGCGGGAGCACTTCTCAACGGAGATAACACCTGGTCAATCGAATTCTGGGTTCAGGATCCTGATAACTCGTGTTATCCATTTGCCATTAATGCTACGGATTATGTTCTAATACACCCGGCAGGGACAATTGTATTTTACAGTGCCGGAGGAACGTTCCAATCAAATAATGCTACATGGATAGCTGATGGTAACCCACACCACGTTGCATTTGTAAGTTATGGCGTTGGTAACCAACAAATATTTGTTGATGGTAACCCAGTAGGTATGCAAAGTCAAGGTCATTCCGGTTTTACTGGTATTGCAGCAGAAGACTTTAGTATTGGTTCAGACTTCGTGGCTACTACCCAAATAGTTGATGACTTTAGAATCTGGGATGACGCTAGAACGCCAGCTGAAATTTTGGCAAACTACAACGCATGTTTGACAGGGAGCGAACCAAACCTTGTTTTGTTATACGACTTTGAAGATGGTACAGGTTCTTCTACTGTTACAAACCTTGGTTCAGGCGGCGCGGCATACAATGGCGTATTAACCAATATGGATGCTGCGACTGACTGGGTAGCAGGATTCAATGGTTGTACAGCCGCTACAGAAGCATTGCAGTTCGATGGGGTTGATGACTTTATCGCAACTTCTACAAACGTTGGGATTGAGGACATCAGTGATAACGGATTTACGATAGAAGCATGGATTTACCCTACTAGCCCTACCATGGTACGCACCATTTTAAGTAAGCCCGGTGATTATCAGCTTATGATAACGTTCTTTCAACTGTCGGCCACTGTATGGATAGACGGAACTACTGATGCCATGAACATTACTGTTCCTAACACTTTAAATGGATCAATGTGGAATCATCTCGCATTTACCTGGGATGGAACGAATGGTATTTTCTACGTTAATGGAGTTCAAACTGTAGGTACCGTAAGTGGCCCAACTGTTAATACAAATGTAGGTAACTTGAGTATTGGAGATTCTCAGCTTAGTCCAGGAACACCATACGTTGGAGACATGGATGAAGTTCGCATTTGGACTTGTGTCAAATCTCCAGCTGAGGTTGTTGCTGACATGAGTGCTGTGCATACCGGAACAGAGAACGGTTTAGCTCTATTTTATGATTTTTCAGATGGATCGGGGTCAACGGTAACGGATCTTTCCGTAAACGGCAATGATGCGACGCTTTTCAATGGAACAGTCTGGACCCCTGGAGTTACAACATCAGGAGCGCCTTCCTTCGGTGGGTGCCCCGTTCCTACTGAGGCACTGCAATATGACGGTGTTAATGATATTGTTTCTACGACCACTAATACGAACATAGAAGATATTTGTGACAATGGTTTTACCATGGAAGCCTGGGTTTATGCCAATTCTACCTCTGTGGTTAGAAATATTATCAGGAAACAAGAGGATTATAATTTGTATTTAATTAACGGGACACTATTTGCTGAAATATGGGCTGATGGTACAACTAATCGAACTACAATTCAAGGACCTGCAGGTTTTCCGACCGGATCATGGACACATGTAGCATTCAGTTGGGATGGATCAGTCGGAAACTTTTATGTGAACGGTGCTCAGACCTTAGGAATAAACTCAGCGCCGACAGTAGTTGCTGGTACTGAGAACCTTTGTATCGGAAATTCTTCGATATTTCCTAATGCTTGGGATGGATTCATTGATGAAATTCGAATCTGGACTTGTGTCAAATCTCCAGCTGAGGTTGTTGCTGACATGAGTGCTGCACATACGGGAACAGAGACCGGGCTTGCTTTGTTTTATGATTTTTCTGATGGATCTGGTGCAACAGTAACAGACCTTTCTGTGAATGGAAATGATGGGACTCTAGCGAATGGACCTGTCTGGGTTCCGGGAGTTGCGACAGCGGGAGCGCCAACATTTACAGGTTGTGCATTAAACCCTAACCACTATTGGGTTGGCGGTACAGGAAACTGGTCTGATGCTGCTAACCACTGGGCGAACACTTCGGGTGGTGTACCTGGTTCTGCGGGTGTTCCGGGAGCTACCGACAATGCCATATTTGATGCTAACTCCGGTTTAATAGCTGCTTCAGTTGTAACCATCGATCAACTTGTTGAGATCGATACACTTGACTTCTCAGGAGTACCAAACCAGTTCACTTATAACAACGGTGGAACTTTCGATGTTACGATCCACGGTTCTCTATTTGGAAACCCGTCAGGTGCGCTTACATCAGGTACGTGGGGTGAGATCATCTTTGATGCGGCTACTGCAGGAGAAGATATTACTTCCGGAGGTACGATCTGGGCTCAGGATTTCAGAATTATAGGAGCTCAAATGAATATTACTGATAATCTCGACCTTACAACGGGTACCTTATTTACAGATGCCGGAGGGTTTGTTTTGAACGGTAATAACCTAGCATGTGCTCAATTTGTTTCAAATACTACTAATGCACGTGTAATCGATGTTTCCAACAGTACGATCAATGTTACTGAAGGTCTTTGGGATATGGTTGGAACGAACGTAACTCTTACAGCAACATCTTCTTCAATCCTTTTAGGTGATCTTGCAGGTGTAGCGAACTTCACCGGAGGAGCACTTGGGTATGACACTTTACGATCTACTTCTGCTACTACGCTGAATTATTTCAATGATAACACTTTCAAATTAGTGGAGGTTGTTGTTGCTTCTCAGTTATTCATCGATAATGGTGACGACCTTTCAACTGATTCATTGATCATCGCGGGAGATTGTTTAAACACTGCAACATTATCTACTCCTGGAGCAGGTGCAGATGCTACCTTCACGAAAACAGGATTCCCTGGCATCACACTAACAAGAGTGGATATCAACAAAGTGAATGCTCTTGGCGGAGGTGCTTATAACGTCATCGCAGGTACCATAACGTCATCAACAGGATGGACCTCACAAGGAGGCAATTTCTACTGGATTGGTAATACAGGCAACTGGAATGACGGAAACAACTGGTCATATACTTCAGGTGGTCCGGCAAATGGTTGTATTCCAACTTCAGCAGACTCCGTTTATTTTGATGCAAACTCATTTATTGGGGCGGGCAACATTGTTACGGTGGATGATACTGCATTCTTCAGATCAATGGACTGGTCTGCGATCGTAGGAAATCAGACGCTTGTACTGGATTCAAGCATGATGGCTCATGGAGATGTTACACTTGCTGCAACACTTTCACTTACAAGAAACATTTCGGGAGGAAACTCAGCAGGTATACAGTTTAATGAACCTGCCGTGATCACGTCTAATAATGCGGTACTCATCGATGCCGGTTTCCTATTGTCTACGGCAAATTCTACAGACGTCGTATCCTTAGCGGATCAACTGGTAATGACCGACTCATCCAGTGTTACCTTGTTTAACGGACATTTCAATACGAATAACCAGTTCATGTTGACAGGTTCCCTGAGTTCGATCAACAATCCGGCTACAGGTTCAGATCTTCGTACGATCAGTTTTGGTTCATCAGAAGTAAGACTATTAGGTGAATTCTACGCATTAGGTGATACCACTTTAACGCTGAACGCCGGAACCTCTCATTTGATCATTGGTGACACATTGAACTATGCGAACAGTCTTAAAACAACCGGGACGCACACATTCAATGATGTAACGCTCAATTTTGTACCTACTGCTCAACAACAACAAGTTTTAGGTAACAATACCTACAATATTTTCCGAGTATTGAAAGGTTCTGCGGTTTACTTTGATAGTACAGCCACACAAACGGTAACTGACAGCTTGATACTAAAAGGAACATGTAGAGATTCCATCTTCATTTATACTGTGGATCCGTCATTTGTTAATACAGCAAACATTAATAAGGCAGCTCCGGCTACGAATGTTGTTGCTGAATGTTTGAATATACGAGGTATTAATGCTACCGGTCAGACACTGACAGCATTCTTCTCTACCAACTCTGGAACAAACACAAATATTACGTTTAGTACTACACCTGCCGTAGCGATCAGCTTTGCGCCTGACAGTACCTTGAGCTCATTCTGTTATGGTGACACCGTTTACTTTAACAACAGCTCTTCAGCATTCTACAGTCCTTTCAGCGACCTTGAATTCAGCTGGACAGTAAATGATGGTTCACTTCCAATTTTTGACACATCTGCAGTTATTACAGCCGAGCAGGTTTCTGCATTGTTGAACTATACGCAGAGTCCAGGATTGAGTAGTAATGCTTATGCTCAGTTGAATGGCTGGACCGAGCTTACCGATCCACAAAACATATTTACACCTGCATCAGGTACTGCGCAAACTACAGCAGGATTTGAAGCAATGAAATATACCGTAACCGTAGGATATCGCATGTCCCTGGTAAATGGAACAGGAAGTGATGCATATCTAGTGGATATGGACAATAATGCTGGTACTGTTCAGTACGATTACCGTCCACGTTTGAAGATCTACAAAAACGGTTCTGAATTTGGGGTTAGTTCTCCATTGACCGCATTTAACCAACATAACTTCCAGGAAGGAACGATTAGCAACGGAGCATTACAGATCGGTGCCGATACCGTAACCTTTAACATGACCGGTTCCAATCTAACTCCTAGTGATCTTCTAACTATTCACATGGGATCGGACGTTAGTTCTGTAAACTTTGGACAGCAACCACGTTGGAAAGATGGAACGTTGACTACAGCCAATGATGTTACAGTAAGTTACAGATTTGAGATCGATACGATCCACATTACAGCTACTCCATTGACGGCTTCTTTCAGCACGGATTCACTGATCCACCAATTTGCAACAGGAGGTGATTCTCTTATTGTAGGATTGACTGCAATTGACCCTATCAACTTCTGTGCTGCGACGGATACTTTCTATATCGACATTACACGTCCAAATATCTCATTGTTGACTTCTGAACCTGACACAACACTTTGTCCTTGGCAAGAAGTTACGCACGAAGCATACAGTGCTGTTCCGGGAACTGCATTCGAGTTCTTCATCAATGGAGTTTCGCAGAATGTTCCATCGGTAAATGATACCTTACTCGTTTTAACAAC
>SBGS01000260.1 GCA_006226555.1 Bacteroidota bacterium | reverse complement strand
GTAATGAGAAGAGTGATAAATAGTATGTAGATCAGTTTCATGTTCCTGTATTAACGGGATTTCTTCCTTTTTAGTTTGTTTTGGGAAGTAGTTTTTCAACTTCTTCCTTGGCAGCATGTAAACTGTCTACCTTATCCCAGATTATCCTGAGTCGATCGTTCTTTTCACTTAACTTCACTGAGCTCCCTGCTCTTTGGACATAATCCAGGACGTACTGGAATATAGCCGAATCATAATAGGATGACTGCGGATTTGATATAAAATATCCGATCATTTTATTGGATTTCAAAACCAGTTTTTCAATTCCTGCTTCCTGAGCTAACCAGCGTAATTTGAATGAATCCAGCAGTTCGACCACTTGAGCAGGTAAGGGTCCAAAACGGTCTTTTAATTCTTCGCCGAACTCAACGAGTCTCTCCTCTCTGTCAATGTTGTCAAGCTCCTGGTACAGACTGAGTCGTTCTGCTACGTTGTTCACATAGTCGTCCGGGATACGTACCTCGAGATCGGTTTCAAAAACGCAATCCCTCACAAATGCCGGGTGCTGATCAGAATTTCTTGAAGCGAATAGCTCTTTAAATTCATTTTCCTTCAATTCATCAATCGCTTCGTTCAGGATCTTTTGATACATCTCGAAACCAATATCAGCTATAAAACCACTTTGTTCTCCACCAAGCATATTACCGGCCCCTCGAATATCCAGGTCTTTCATGGCAATATTAAATCCGCTTCCAAGATCTGAGAATTGGACAAGAGCATCTAAACGTTTACGCGCATCAGAAGTGATAACTCCTTTCGAAGGGGCGATCAAATAACAGAATCCTTTTTTATTGGATCGTCCCACACGACCCCTGAGCTGATGTAGATCAGAAATCCCGAAATTGTGAGCGTTATTGATTATGATGGTATTTGCATTTGAAATATCGATCCCCGATTCAATAATCGTAGTAGCCAATAGCACGTCGTATTCATGTTCAATAAAACCGAACATGATCTTTTCAAGGTCTTTTCCATCCATCTGACCGTGTCCGATAGCAACACGAACCCCTGGACAAAGGCGTTGGATCATTCCTGCGATCTCTTTGATATTCTGTAATCTATTGTGAACAAAGTACACTTGGCCTCCGCGACTCACTTCATAAGCGACTGCGTCTCGAATGCGTTCTTCATCGAAGGTGATTACCTCTGTCAGTACCGGCTGTCTGTTCGGTGGGGGTGTATTGATGATACTTAGGTCTCTGGCCCCCATTAGGGAGAATTGCAGCGTTCTTGGGATTGGTGTAGCGGTCAAAGTAAGCGTATCCACAGTTGCACGTAAAGTTTTGAGTTTATCCTTTACAGCAACACCAAATTTCTGCTCCTCATCAATGATCATCAGCCCAAGGTCGTTGAACTTGACCTTGTTTCCTACGATGGCATGTGTTCCGATCAGGATATCAATTTCTCCATTCGCCAATTTTTTAAGCGTCTCAGTGGTATCCTTGGCAGATTTGAATCGATTGAGATAATCGACTGTACAAGGGAAGTCTTTTAAACGTTCTTTGAAGCTTCGGTAATGTTGCATCGAAAGAATCGTTGTTGGAACCAGAATCGCGACCTGCTTATTGTCAGCGACGGCTTTAAATGCCGCTCTCATTGCAATTTCTGTTTTACCAAACCCTACATCACCACAGATCAAGCGGTCCATTGGGGTGTTGGACTCCATATCTTCTTTTACGGCGATAGTTGCTTTTAACTGATCGGGAGTATCCTCGTACATAAAGGATGCCTCCAGCTCATTTTGCAGGTAAGTGTCAGGCGAAAAGGAAAATCCGGGCTGGGCTTTTCTCTTTGCGTATAACTGGATAAGATCAAATGCCAATTCTTTGATCTTTGTTTTAGTTTTCCTTTTAAGGTTCGACCATGCCTGAGTACCGAGCTTATTTACGCTTGGCGTTGCACCATCTTTTCCGGTATATTTTGAAATGCGGTGCAGCGAGTGAATTCCGACATAGAGTACATCTCCATCACGATAGATCAAACGAATCGCTTCCTGCGGTTTTCCATTTACATCAATGGTTTCCAGACCGGAGAATTTTCCAACGCCATGGTCGATATGTGTGACGTAATCACCACTTTGAAGATTGTATAGCTCCTTTATGGTCAGCGCTTGTTTAGCCTGACGGAAGCCTTCTTTAAGTCTGAAGCGATGATAACGCTCGAACAATTGATGATCCGTGTAGCAAACTACTTTTTTGTGATCGTCAATAAAACCCTCGTGAAGGGCGACATGTATTGGCGTAAAGGAGATCGTTGCGTCAAGATCATGAAAGATCTGTTCCAAACGTTCAATTTGTTTCGGTTGATTGGAAAAAATGAGTGTTTGATAGCCGTTTTCTTTTCTTTGATGTAAGTCCTCTGCAAGCAGATCAAAGTTTTTGTTGAAGCTTGGTTGAGGTTTGATCTGAAAGTCAAATTCCTTTATGGGTTGAAAATGTCCATCTCCACGAAATTCAATGACACTTCTGTTCTTTAGGACACCTTCAAGGTCTTTAGCGTTAAAATAAAGCTCTGATGGAATTAAGTGCTCAACCGGAGAATCAATAGCAGAATGGATACGAACGGCTTTTGCATACTCTTCTTCCAAAACCTTGTGGCAAATATCAAAGGATGCAAGCCAAACCGTACTTTCTTCTCCTAAGTAATCAAAAATATCTATGCGTTCTTCTTCGGCAATTTTTCCCTGAACATTGGGAACGATCGTAAAGAATTGTTGGTTTTTTAATGAAAGCTGATTGCTGGCGTCGAAGGTTCTGATGCTTTCAACTTCGTCGCCGAAGAATTCAATGCGATAAGGGTGATCATTGGAAAAGGAAAAAATGTCAACGATTCCACCACGAATGGAGAATTGCCCCGGCTCGTATACAAAATCAACGCGATCAAAGTGAAGCTCAAGGAGGTGTTCATTTATAAAATCCAGGCCATAGGATTTCCCAACCTCCAATTTAAAGGTGTTCTTTGTGATTACCTTCTTCGAAGGGATCTTTTCAAACAAGGCCTTTGGATATGTGATGATCCAATTATTCGATTGGGAGTTTACTTTTTCGAGGACTTCAGCTCGAGCGACAACATTTGCGTTATCCGTCTCTTCCAGAGCATAAGGCGTTCTGTAGGATTCAGGGTAGAAAAACAATGCCTTTTTTTCCGGAAAGAGGGATTCAAGATCATTATAGAAATAGGCAGCATCTTCCTTGTCCTCAAAGACGAAAAGATGATTCCCGGGAACTTGAGAACTAACTGCAGAAGAAAAAAATGAGAGTGAACTTCCAACAGCTCCTTTCCAACGAATTTTAGATCCGATCAGCTGCAGCTCACCGGCGGTTTCTGAAACTGCTTGATGTTTTGAAAAAAGAGTGATGAGTTCTTTAAGCTCCATTATTTTAAACAGCTCATTGCTTCTTCGACCATTTTTTTAGATCCGACAAAGAACGGAATACGTTGATGCAGTCTTTCAGGCTCGATCTCCATAACACGCTTCCTTCCGGTTGTTGCGAGACCACCCGCCTGCTCGGCTATAAATGCCAGAGGATTACACTCGTATAATAGCCTTAGCTTTCCTTCAGGATCTGTAATGGTGTCGGGATAAATATAGATTCCACCTTTGATGAGGTTTCTGTGAAAATCGGCAACCAATGATCCAATATAGCGACCCGAATATGGTCTATTGTGTCCCTCAAGTGTTTGTTGACAGTATGTCTGGATGTATTCTTTTATTCCTTCTTCGCAGATATTGATGTTTCCTTCGTTCATCGCATAAATACGTCCGCTTTCAGGCATTTGCATATTTGGATGAGATAAACAGAATTCGCCAATATAAGGATCCAAGGTGAACCCGTTTACACCCTTACCTGTGGTATAAACCAACATGGTCGAAGAACCATAAAGAACGTAACCCGCAGCAACTTGATCGGTTCCTTTTTGTAACATGTCGTCAAGGTTGGCGAGTGTTCCTGCCTCACTTTTCCTGCGGTAAATGGAAAAGATCGTTCCAATTGAGACATTCACATCGATATTCGAAGACCCATCCAGTGGATCGAACAAAACGACGTATTTTCCTTTTTTTGACGTTTCATTGTCAAATGCCATGTAGTCATCATTCTCTTCCGATGCGATACCACAAACTTCTCCTCCCGTTCTGAACATATTAATGAACTGGCGGTCTGCAATTACATCCAGTTTTTGCTGTTCCTCACCCTGAACATTTGTATTTCCTTGCGCTCCAAGGAAGTTCTCTAAAAGACCTGCTCGACGAACATCTTTACTTACAATTTTGGATGCGATCGCAATATCGCTTAATAGTCGGGAAAGTTCACCGGTAGCATATGGAAAATCTGCCTGGCGATCCATGATGAATTCGTGTAACGTAACGACTTTTGACATTTGATTGTTTTTTTGCAAATATCGGTAAAATTGAAGGATTGAAACGAAAAAAGGGTCAGCAAAGCCGACCCTTTTTCAATATCTGATAAGTTGATCTTATCGCTTAATGAATTTAGTGCTGCTCTTACCACCGTTGTGATTAACAACTACTGTGTATACACCAGCCGCAAGAGAAGATGTGTTAACAGAAATATTTTGGCTTCCTGTCAACAGGTCTTTACCAGCAACATTTGCAACTACTTTTCCGGTGATATCAACTACCTCAACATTTACATCCGAATTGTTATTTAGAGCGAATGAAACGTTTACCACGTCATTTGCAGGGTTCGGATATACGTTAAGAGCAATATTGTTATCAAGCTCTTCTACACTCGCTGTGTTTTCAAAATTCAAACGAATGATAGGAGTTCTTGTTGTGTAGTACCATTGAGCATCAACGTCATCGTATAAGAAAACTGTTTGAACGTCAGCCTGACCAGCTGTTGAAACAACAACATCATTAGTAGCACCGTTATCTCCAGCTGATACAATTGCTGCGAAATAAGAGGAATCAGCCTGAAGATCTACTGGGAATAAAAGAGGCAGATCAATAACTGTATTAACGTTCGACGATGTAACTTGTATAAAGTCTGAGAAACCAATTTGTACGATATCATTAAATGTAGTTGCAGTAGCAGGTATTCTGTAAAGAACTGCCTGGAATTCAGCACCTACGTTAGATGTGTTTGAAAGACGAGTTTGGATCGAATAAACTGTCTGATCAGCGAAGATGTCATACCAGTTACACAATTTATATCCATCACCACCATTATTAAAGGTACCATCTGCAGTTCCGTTATCACGAGCGTAAATGAAGTCAACTACCTGAAATGCATCTCCTGCAATAACATCATTAGAAGGAACGTCATCAACTTGGTCTTGAGAAATATCCATCGCGATATTGTACGTTCCCAATGCAGATGGAGTGAAACCAGAAATAATTTCCAATGTATCAAGAGTGTTGGCAAGAACCGTAATTCCAGTTGAGCTAGGGTTAGCTGTTCCCGCACCGGTGATCGCTACGTTCAATTGAGCATTTGTCTGGTTGTTAATTCCGTTGTTTGTTACTTCAACTGCGAAATCAATCGGAGCTACTTGAGTTTGAGGAATTTGGTAGTAATTTAAACCAAGTGTTCCCCAATAAGGGTTACTTGTAGCAAGGTCATTGTCAGGGTTGGTAATAATTTTAACGTCGTCAATGTACCAACCGAAGGTAGTCCACCAAGCTAAAGTTGTTCCCGCTTGATTTCTAGATGTCCAAACGAATCTGAATTGCACATTTGTAGGGTCTGCTGCAATTGCGTTCGTAATATTTACCGTTACTACTTCCGGATTAGGGTAAATTGCTGATGGGTTGTTCCCAACGAAAACAGTTTTATCCGCATTCGAATAAACTTCTTCCCAAGAAGCCCCATTGTTCGTACTTACCTCAACGGTTTGTGCATCATTAAATAGTGCCCCCCATTGTTCAAATTGCAATGACACAGAAGTGATACCGCCAGAAAGTGTTGGAATATCAATTGGCGCAGCAACTGTCAAAGTGTAAGTGACATTTAAAGCCTGGTTATTATTGTTGTAATTACCGTTTTGTACCTCGGCATAATTTCCTCCAGAGGTAGAATTCATTCCGCCAGTGAATGAGCTGAACCATGCTTCTGAAGTTGTATTTATATTCCAACCATGAATAGGTCCTGTCTGTCCATCGTTGTCAAGCGTCCAATCTCCTGGATTATCGAATTCGTTATTCCATATTGTAACACCAAGCGCTTTTTGATCATTTGGTGTTTGAAGAACTTCCTTGATCCCGTTGCTTTCTGTCGTAAAACCATACGGTTGTTCAATAACTTGTGCAGATGCTGTGATTGTACTAGCCAACAAGACAAATGCACTTAAGTAAATCTTTTTCATTTCTTGTTCAATTTTGTGATGTACCAAATATAGGGAAGAAAATAGTTGAAAAAATAGGTGTGCTGGCCTTATCTATTGAACAGCATTAAAATTCGAGTGTTCTGTCCCTCAGAAAAGGCAACTTTTCACGTATTTCAGTTAAATATGACTGTTTTATAACAAAGGTATGTGCTTGATTATGAAGGATTGAGAAGGCGGACAGCGTATTTCCATTGGGGTCAATAATAACAGATTGACCATTGTAATCAAGTTGATTTTCGTCCTTTCCGATGCGATTTACAGCTGCCACGTAACATTGGTTTTCTATTGCTCTGGCCGGTAGTAGATACGACCAGTGTCCAATTCTTCTCTCGGGCCAGTTGGCCACGTACAGGATTACATCATAAGCGGGAGCATTATCTTCATTGATCCGATTCCTGACATTCTCAGGAAAACGCAGGTCATAACAAATCTGAAGATTGAACTTCCAGCCTTTGTAATTCACGATCTTTTCAGTGTTTCCCTCCTTGTAGTACTTATCTTCTCCCGCCAGCGTAAAGAGCTTTCGCTTATCATAGTATTCAACCTCGCCATTAGGCTTGACAAATACACCGCGATTGTGGAAATTTTGACCGTCTTTTACAATGAGAGAGGTATAAATTGCGGCTCCCAATTCAGCCGACTTTTCCATAAGCCATTGAATGCTTTCCGAACACTCAAAAGGTTCTGCATTTTGCTCAGAATTCATCGTGAATCCAGTTTGGAACATCTCGGGTAGCAATACAAGATCTGTTTCTAATCCAGTTAATAATCGTGAATAATTATTAAAATTTGCGGATTTATATTCCCAAAACTGCTCCGTTTCTACCAATGTGATTTTTAGATCTTGCATAATCTTTCAGCGGCTTGAATGAGTGTTTCATCTTTTTTTGCATAACAGAAACGGATGTGTTTTCTGTCTTTTCCACTAGCATTGAAGACCGAAACCGGGATGGCTGCGACACCAACTTCTTTTGTGAGATACTGACAAAAAGATACGTCATCGAGATCGGAAATATCAGAGTAATCAGCAAGCTGAAAATAACTCCCCTCACTCGGTAATAATTTGAATTTCGACGAGTTTAAAAGACTTCTGAATAGGTCTCTTTTTTCCATGTACGTTTCTTTTAAACTTCCAACATCGGAAAGAGGTAGGTAAGCCGCCAATGTTGCCTGTGAAACAGAGTTTACCGAAAACACATTGAACTGATGAACCTTCTTTATTTCTACCATTAACTTTTCAGGTGCGACAAGATATCCGATCTTCCATCCGGTAATATGAAAGGATTTACCAAACGAGGAAACAACTATTGTTCGGTTGTGAAGATCTGCATACAAATGCGCAGACAGATGCTTTTTTTCGAAGTGTATGAATTCATAGACCTCGTCGGATAGGAGTATTACATTCGGAAATTCCCGAAGAATTTCGCACAGGTGTGAAAGATCTTCTTCTGACCATACTTTGCCTGATGGATTGTGTGGATTATTCACAAGTAGCAAGCGAGTATTCTCGTTGAAAGCCTTTCGTATGGCATCCCAATTTGGTGAATAATCGTCATTCAGATCCACGTGAATGGCATTTCCCCCTGCCAGCGCTACGGCCGGTGAATAACAGTCGTAGCTGGGGTCAAGAATAATTACCTCGTCACCAGACTGAACAAGAGCGATCAATGCCGTAAAAATAGCTTGTGTCGCTCCGGCTGTTACCAGTAT
>SBGS01000155.1 GCA_006226555.1 Bacteroidota bacterium | reverse complement strand
AATAAACTGGAAACAGATCCTGCAGAAATGTCAAGGATTTCAGGACTTCTGGATGAATACAATCGATTACTCTTTAAATACAAATTGCACGACCAGGATGATCTTGTGAACTACAGGAATGAACTTCAGCAAAGTGTTGATACTGTGAAGGCATCTGATGATTCGCTGAACATGCTGAATAAAGAGATCCTTGAAAAGGAAGTAAAGCTTAAGAACTTAGGAATGGAGTTGCACCAATTGCGATTGGTTGCAAGTAAAAGAATTGAGGACGATTTAAAAACTGAATTGGACGCACTGAAACTTCCTGATGCTAAATTGAGCTTTGTGCTATCAGAAAGAAACGAGCCCGATACTACAGGTTATTCCGTGGTATCGATAGAATTCTCACCGAATAAGGGAATGGCAACCGTTCCTATCCAAAAGGCAGCAAGTGGTGGAGAGCTCTCTCGTGTTATGCTTTCCCTGCAATATCTCATATCGCAACGTACGCAATTACAGACGGTTTTGTTCGATGAAATTGATACGGGTGTTTCAGGTGATGTTGCCGGGAGAATAGGTCAAACGCTGAGAAGGATGGGAGAGGTTATGCAAGTAATAGCCATTACGCATTTGCCTCAGGTTGCAGGAAAAGGCCAACATCATCTCCGCGTATACAAACTCACTGGAGTTGATGAACGAACTAAAACTGTAGTTCAAACGCTTTCTGATGAAGATCGGGTAGATGAGATCGCTCGACTTATGAGCGGCGATACCATTACAGAAGGTGCCAGATCAAATGCTAAAAGTCTTTTGGGATCATGAGGTTGCAGCTTGATGTGACATTTCCATCTTATACAAACAAAGTAAAGTTAGGAGATCAGCTAATATTGCTTGGAAGTTGTTTTTCGAGCAATATGAAGGGATATTTTCAACGATCTGGTCTTAGCGTAATATCTAATCCATTCGGAGTGATCTTTCACCCCATGGCGATTCACAGACTAATTGATTCGGCCATAAATAATGATGTCGAAACAAGAGTATTGCAAAGGGATGGCATTTTTTTATCCTGGGATGCTTCCGGTGAAATTTGGGAGCATACACAAGAGGATCTGAATGCTAAATTATTATCACTAAGAGACCAATTAAGAAATGAGCTTTCAAAAAAAGAAGCCAAGTTAATTCTAACCTTTGGCACTGCATTCGGATACGAGTATTTAAAGGAGGAGGAGATAGTGGCTAATTGCCATAAAGTAAATGCATCTGAGTTTAGAAAGCGATTGTTTTCAGTAGAAGAAATGGTGCTTGCCTGGAAAAAACTGATCGATCAGCTGAAATCATTCAATTCTTCTATATGTATCTACGCTTCTGTTAGTCCCGTACGTCATGCTAAAGATGGACTGAGGGAAAATAACCTTTCTAAGGGAAGACTTCTTGAACTGACCAGAGAACTGGAAAGTATGGGAGTGGAATATATTCCAGCTTATGAGCTCATCATAGATGAATTAAGGGATTATCGTTTCTTCGAGCAGGACCTAGTTCATCCCAATCAGACGGCCAAGGATATTCTATGGGAGAGATTGGAGCAAAGTTTATTACATCCGGATGACATAGGTGTTTTTCGGGAAGCACAACAGTATCACCGTCAATTGTCCCACAGAAGTTTATACGCCAATACACAAGTAGATAATCAAAGGTTAAAGAAACTTGAAGAAGAAGGAGAAGCCTTGCTTTCCAAATATTCTCAAATTAAGTTGTATAAAAAAGGGGAGATATGATCCCCCCTTTATTATCTAAGTAGTGTAGTTATCGTCTTCTTGCAATCGGAATAACAGTGCCTGCATATTCGGGACTTTCATTCGGTTCAGGGTTATCAAGAACCACTTTCCAGATGTATGCACTTTCGAATGGTACCAATTGTCCTGTTTGACGATCAATTCCATCCCAACCGTTACTTGCATCAGAAGTTTCATATACCACATGACCATCTTTTGGATCGATGATGATCAATGTGAAAGAGGTATTTCTCAGTTTTAAACCATAAGGCATAAATGTATTCACTGCAGGATCTGCGTCGTTAGGAACAAAGCTGTTCATAGCGATCAGGTTGTAGCTCTCATCAACCATAATCTTTCTGGAAGTAGAAGTAATACATCCATTCGCGCCGGTGATCGTTAGTTTTGCTGTGTGGCTTCCTTTCTTGAATAAGTGAACATTAACTTCTTTGCCGTTCAATTTCACACCTTCAACATTCCATGAATAATTTGAACCTAGATCATTTGTATAAAGTGTCGTTACAGGAAGACCTCTCGCATCATACTTTTCATCAGAAGATAAGACTTCAATTTCAGCATGAGGTTTTTCTTCTCCTATAAATGAAGACAACTCTGTAAATGTTCCATTTTGATAATAACCACATGAGTGCTTTCCAGCCATTTTTGCTGTGAATGCTGTCTTCGTCTTAGCAGGACACTTTATTTCGTCTCCATTTGGAGCGATGATGTATAGATCTACATTATTCTCGTTGTAAATGTTCTTTGTTTCCCCTTCACAAAGCTCTGAGAATAGTTTTGGAGCAACAACTCTTTCACTTACAGGTGTTGTTCCAGTTGAATTTGTATTGGATGTTCCATTTGTAGCTGTTGTATTATTGGTTGTGCTACTTGTTTCGTTTGGAATCACTGAGCTATTCGTATTATTAGCTCCCTGAGTTTCGCTACCATTGTCAATAACGTTGTTTGTGACATCGTTGCCATTATCAAACGACACGTCATTGATCGTATTTTGGTTAGCCTTTTTGTTCTCTATCGTATTCTTATTTCCGTCAGGTCTTTCAACGTTAACCAGCTCAACGTTTTCGTTGCTGCTAGGAGTAGAGGACTCAATATTCTTGTTTCCTATTAGGTTATATGCAATAACGACTGTTGTTACAACAGCAGCACCACCAATAGCCAGATACAATGGAAGTTTAGACACCGGTTTTACAGTGTCAAGACGTTTGCGCATCGCGTCCCAAGCTTTTGGATCGTAGCTGTACTCCAGCTTCTCGATGCTTTCTTTGATCTGTTTTTCAAAGTTATCTTTCATTTCTCGTCGATATTCTTAAATCTATCAATCAAAATCTTTTGAAGATTCTGTTTTGCCTTCGCCAGGTTAGACTTCGAAGTTCCTTCACTGATATTCAAGATCTCAGCAATTTCCTTGTGTGTGTACTCTTCGATCACATACAAGTTGAATACGGCTCTGTACGCCGGACTTAATTCCTGAATAGCTTCCAGTGCCATTTCTGCTTTGATCGCTGTGAATTCTTCTTCTTCACGTTCGATGGATGGATTTACGGAACCTAACTTAAAGTCCTCATCATTATCCGTTAGCATCGGATCTTTTTTATGCCTTCTTATCAAATCAATGGCCGTATTTGCCATGATCCTTCTCATCCAGCCTTCAAAAGAACCTTTGTAATCGAACGCTTCTAACTTGTCAAAGATCTTAATGAATCCTTCCTGAAGAACTTCTTCTGCTGAATCTCTATCTTGGATATACCTTAGACAAACAGCAAGCATTTTACCGTAATACATCCTAAAGAGTTCTTCCTGTGAACGTCTTTTGTTCTTCAGGCAGCCCTTTATCAGGATCGATAATTGCTCTTTATTCTCCACTGTTAATTCTTTGGTAAGACGAGTAGTTGTTTATTGGGTTGCCTTTTTCTGTGAATTATGTATTTACCTCTAAAAAAAGCGTCCTAATTGTCAGGTAAATATATCAATTGTATTAATTTCGTAGACGAGCCAAAAAAGTTCATCTAAACATTAAAATAAAATGAAAGTAACAGTAGTAGGTGCTGGAAACGTTGGAGCAACTTGTGCAGACGTTCTTGCGAAAAGAGAAATTGCAAATGAGATCGTACTTCTTGACATTAAAGAAGGAGTAGCAGAAGGTAAAGCATTGGATATTTGGGAAACTTCTCCAATTAACCTTTATGATTCTAGAACTATTGGTTCTACAAATGATTATACAATGACAGCTGATTCTGATGTTGTTGTAATTACTTCTGGACTTCCAAGAAAACCTGGAATGTCTCGCGATGATCTTATCGCTACAAATGCAGGGATTGTAAAAATGGTAACAGAAAATGTGATCAAGTATTCTCCTGAAGCTAAGATCATTATTGTTTCCAATCCTCTTGACGTAATGACATACTGTGCTTATTTGACTGCAAAAGTTGATTCTAGCCGCGTATTTGGTATGGCAGGAGTTTTAGATACTGCTCGTTACCGTTCATTCCTGGCTATGGAATTGAATGTTTCTCCAAAAGATATTCAGGCAGTATTGATGGGTGGTCACGGAGATACAATGGTTCCACTTCCACGTTATACAACAGTAGGTGGTATTCCTGTTACTGAGCTTATCGAAGAATCTAAATTGAATGAGATCATCGAGAGAACGAAGTTCGGTGGAGGTGAGATCGTTAAACTATTGGGTACTTCAGCTTGGTATGCTCCGGGTGCAGCAGCTGCTCAAATGGTAGAAGCAATCGTTCGCGATCAAAAACGTATCTTCCCAGTTTGTGCTTGGTTACAAGGAGAGTATGGAATGAAAGATATCTATTTAGGAGTTCCGGTTGTTCTTGGTAAAAACGGAATCGAAAAGATCATTGAACTTGATCTGAATGAAGACGAGAAAGCACTTTTGAAGGATTCAGCAGAAGCAGTTAAGAACGTGATGAATGTTCTTGACAACATGGGTGTTGTAGCTTAATAGTTACTTAAAATATATGAAAGGCTCTCATTCGGGAGCCTTTTTTTGTGGAATTCAAATTGCATTTGCATCTTTAAAATATGAGATTGCTTTTAACCATATTATTTTTCTTGTTCGTCTATTCAATGAATGCACAGCAGGATTCTACAGTGCTCGTTATCAGTATTGTTGATGATAAGCAAGGAGAAGAACTTAAAAATGTGAGCGTAAGTGTACAACAGAGGGGTGACCTTTCGTTTTTACGCTCGAATTCGGAGGGAAAGGCAATTTTTAAGGTGAGCAAAGAAGGAGATGTACAGATTTTCTGTTCTAACCCTGAAATGGAATCACAGGAAAGGAGGATAGCAGAGAAAGATTTAAAACGAGATAGCGTTTTCGTTCTGATGAAAATGCATTTCATACGCTCACTGAATCTTGATGATGTCGTCGTAGCAGCTCCTGGTGTACCAACTATAGTATATTCTTCGCAACGTTTGCATGTGGAAGATTTTGAATTGACACAAAATGGAGATGTGATCTTGCTGACCTATCCTAAAAGGTTGAAGAAGGGGAGTGAACTATTGTTGTTTGATGGAACGAAAGTGCTCCATTCATTTCAAGTACCGGATGTTGCACAGGAGCTTGTGCATGATTTCAGGGGAAATGTACATGTGGTGTGTGAAACAAATGTTTTTGGTATTCATCCAACCGGGAAGCGCATCGAGATATCGAATTTACCGAAGGAGTACTTTCTGAAATATCTGGCTCCAATAATCGATACGAATCATAGCAAGCTGTACTTTTCTAACTTCAATCCTGATTATCCTGCCTTCGACTATTTTTCGTTTGATCAGCTTGACTCAGCATACTGCAAACTGTTAAGCATAGAGGATGAATTAATGATGGAGCTGTACAGGTCAGAATATAAATGGGTCGACGTGAGAACTAAGCTTTGGGCTAGAACGAAGGAAATGGAAACTGGTGTTGATGCGGAAATTTGGGTAGGAGCGAATTATTTTACACAATCACCGTACTACAAAGAACTTTACGCGCCGTTATTTCACCGAAATGATAGCCTGTTTATATTCGATTACTACAAAGACTTCTTATATGTTATGGATGCACGTGGAGAAAGTCTGGACAGCATTCCGATCTATCATCACTACAGAGCGAAGCAAACAGGTTGGGATTCTCATTTGCTACAAGATCGAATAACCGGAGAAGTGTACGCACTGTACGATAGACATGGTTATACCTTTATCGGAAGAATTGATCTGAGGTCAGGAGAAATTTCGGAACAAGTAAAGCTTAAGAACCGTTATATCTCAAAGATCCAGGTGTACAATAACGAAGTGTATTATGTGTTTAGACCTTTCGAGTCTATTCAGAAGAAGTATTTGTACAAGGAAAAGCTTCCTTATTCGTTCGGAGAATCAGAGGTTCATCCGAAGAATAATGTCAGTTCTGTCGGTCTCGGACAGGAATGAAATGGATGAACCAGAGTATCCAAAGGAACCACATCATTTCCATCCAGTCATTATGCTCAACCCCCTTTATTCCAAGGACACTTAGCACTCCCAGAAATCCCAGATACCATGATTTTCTTAATTTGAACTTCATAGTTTTATAGCAATTGAAACAGGTAAGTGATCCGAATATCCTCCAAGGTAATTTCCTCCTCCGTATGTTCTGAAAGGAACCGTATTTCCCTTGTATTCCGTTAGTAAAAAATCAGGAGAATGAATCTTCCCTGATTTCTTTTTAACCTTCAGTCTGGAACCTTTAAACATACCGTTAGAAACCATTATATGGTCTAATATATCCCATTCTCCACGGTAGTTGTGGGTTCCTGAAAACGCTCCTGAACTTTCTACGATCATCGGCGAAAGTTTTCCTGAAATCATTTTAGGAGCAATGTTTTCAGGAGTGTCATTCAGATCCCCCATGAAAACGATCTTACACTTTGAATTGTCCTGAAGTAAAGAATCAATGAACTTAGAGGCGGATTGCGCTGCAATTAATCTTTTCGGTTCACTTTCAACTTGACCACCACTTCTGCTCGGCCAATGGTTGACCATTACAAATAATGGAGTTCCGTTCAGATCAAATTTGGCCCAAAGAATATCACGTGAAGGACGGTCACCATTTGGCATATCAAATCGAATAATTCCTGAAGATTTCAGATTTAATATGGTGCTATCATAGATCATTGCATTGTCAATTCCTCTTTGATCAAGACTTTCTGTATGCACAATCGCATATCGGTCATTAATACCGGCTCTGACAATAATATCTTTTACGACTGCACGATTCTCAATTTCACAAAATCCCATGATCACCGGTTGACCAAGCTCATTGAAGACCTTGGAAACATGATCCAGTTTTTCGTAATATTTAGCGGAATTCCAATTATTCTTGCCTTCCGGAAGAAATTCAGCATCGTCTTTATCAGGAGTGTCTAGTGTGTCAAATAAATTCTCCACATTATAAAATGCGATTTTTCCATAACCATCTTGAGCGCAACTCGTGTTAGCTGTGATAGTCAGTAAAGAGATCAGAAGAAAATATATGGTTCTCATGCGATGCTATTTGAAATTAAAGTTAGCAATTAACTCAAGTTGTTACGTTATTCGAATGTTATCAGGAAACTATTAAATTTCGTGCCAATGGACCCTCACAAAAGATTGTGTCGAGAATTGAAAGCGAAGGGGTGTAGCTGTCTGCTTCATTAAATACCTGTATATAAGGTGCTCTTTCGGATTGATTTCCAAAGTGTTTATGAACGATCGCCTCATTTTCTTTAAAGCGTGAAAGCTCAAATTCGGTGGTAAATTGAAAGTTGATTTCAATATCTATTAAACTTAATATCGCTTTGGTGATATGCGTATTGAATTCCAAAAGATTTTCAATATCCGAAAATATAAGGTCTTTTATATCGCTCTCATAATGTTCGAAGAAGGGAGCGGATTGATATGCTGTAGAAAGGCTTTTCCAATGGTTCGCTCGCCAGTCCTTAGAGTCATCCATACGAATTGTGTCCGTAGGAGACTTACTTCCGAAAGGTTTTAGAACCGGAACACTCAGATCAATTAATCCATTTGCAGTATTGATCCGGGTTCTATTGCGTAAACTTTGTTTTGGAAAATGTTCCTTAGCTTCTAAAGCAATCGTACTGTATTTCACTATTGCTCTGAAATAGGCGATGCTTCCAAAGTAAGAAGTAGGGAAAACAGGTATCACTTATTCAATGATTGTAAATAGTCTTTCCCAACGTATTCCTTTGTACGGGCTCTTAGAGAACCACACCATGGAAGCCTTACCTACGATATGGTCTTCCGGAACAAATCCCCACATCCTGGAATCGGCAGAGTTATAACGGTTATCTCCCATCATCCAGTAGTAGTTCATCTTAAATGTGTACGATTCTGCTTTTTTTCCATCGATATATATACCATCCGGACGTTCAGTTAGTGTATGTCCCTCGTAGGCAGTTATAATTCTGCGATACCACGGAATGTTCTC
>SBGS01000176.1 GCA_006226555.1 Bacteroidota bacterium | reverse complement strand
ATAGCGATCGTTTTATAGTTTGGATTGATGTAACTAAGATTTGTTCTGATCTTACGCATGGCCTCCGCCATAATAGATTTAGGTGCTTCTGCGACTATCAGCTGAGAGAACTCCAACTGATACTTGAACAACGGAACACCTCCAAGGATCGAAACATTCTTCGGCAGTATACTTTCAAGATCTTCAACCATGTTGATCTCATTGAACATCAGATACTTCAGCAGCATCACACCTAATCCCATGATCAAACCAAAGAAAATAAAGCTCCCATAAATGAATTGACGATTAGGGGCTACCGGAACATTATTGATCTTGGGTTGTTTTAGGATTCTGTTCGCAGAAGCATACCCGGCATCAGAGATTGCGTACAATACTTTCTTCTCCATTAATAGCGTAAAGTACTTTTCATTCAGATCCTGGATATTCTTTAGACGGTTGAATTCCATCTTCTTCTCAGGCAATTCAAAGTAGTCACTTTCAAAGCCTGATATCTTTCCTTTCAATACGTTCGCATTTGATTTTAAGCGATTGAAAATTGCATCGATACTTCTTTGCACCATTGCAATCTTCGCTTCGATCTTCATATTGATCTGTCTTACCTCTGTATTCTCGTCCGTAACCTTGTATAGGAGATCTTCCTTTCTTTCGAGCAATTGGTGCAATTCTTCGATGTGTTTAACCAAAGCCTCCTCATAGCTTTTTCCAAGCATTTCCGGTATCAAGCGATAAACTTCAAGACGGTTAGGGTTGGAGTTTAGTAATTTTTGAGCATTAATAAGTGCCCCTAACTCCTCTTCAACTTCAAAAAGCTGATCCTGAAGTTTATTGATATTATCCGTAATCGATTCTACAACGGTTTCAGGATCCGGTAAATTCGATTGTCTTTGGAAAAACATCAGACTATCTTTCGACGCTTTCAGCTCAGTGGAGAGTGAGTCCAGCTGGACATCTATGAAAGACAATACGTTTTCCGAACCTCTTCTTTTGAGTTCTTCATCGAACTTGAAAAATGAGTTTGCAACGGCACTTGTGAGATCATGACACATTTGCGCGTTATATCCTCTAAATGAAATGGAAATGGTCTTCGCATTAACATCTAACGGCATGATCGTTAGACCGGTGATCAATCTTTCTGAAACAGACTTGGTCGAGTTGAAAACGAAGAATAACTCATTCTCTTCCATCGCCTTGTCGAAGTGTACCTCATCAACTGCCTTGATCACTACATCAAAATCATCATTTTGAATTCGCTGGTTTAACTTACCGTTTAATTCAACCTGTTTTCCGCCTTTATTGTATCGCAATACAATACCATCATCAGATCGAAATAATCCTATCTCCGTATTGATCAAAGAAGAGTCAAGAAGTGCATAGGGTTGAACGCTGAACGTACTTGACAAGTACATTTCCTCCGTAAGCAAATTACCTCTGGAATATAGACTTACATTCAGATTTAAGTCCTTGATCGCTTTTTCGAACAATAGCTCTGAACGTAATAGTTCGACAACCTGGGAGATCTCATTATCCTTTGAGTTGATGTTTTCAATATCGAGGATATCCTTTGCATTATCTTCCGAAGCCAACTGTATAACCATGTCAGATTCGTACAAAGGTTTGGTATACCTCAAATAGAAAAACGCTAAAGCACTGAAGATCATCACAAAGGTCAATGGCCACCACCAATAACGTTTTAAGATGGTCCTCAAAATGAGAGGATCATAACTTTTATTAATGATTATACTTTGCTTTAAACTCATTTATTTCAATAATGTTATTGCAGAGAAAATGACCAATGCACTTGAGAAGATCGAAACTACCGGAACAATGTCTTCTGCAATCTCCTTTCCAAGATCAGGAGTAGGTTCAACGTAAATGTAGTCATTTGCCTGAACGATCATATCCGCATACTTCAACCCTTCAATTGTGGAAAGATCTATTCCATATATCACCCTTTCACCATTAACCTTCCTCATCAATTTAATTGTATTGGCTTTACCTCTGTCTGTTATCCCTCCGGCCTGAGCTAGGGCTTCCATCAGGGTCGTGTTACTATTGATGAGTGGAATTACTTTCGCATCCGATCCGTTACCCGGAAAAACGATCACACGCTGGTTGGTCAGTCTTACCTGTACGAAAGGCTGTTGATACATACTGAAACGATTCGCCAGAGAATCCTCACATGTCTCGATCGTCAATCCCGCCACAGGAACTTTTCCGATTACGGGAAGCTCCACTTCTCCATTCCTTCGTACAACAAATTCGTAATTTGTGTTTGATACACGATTCTTTTCACTCACACCACTCATTAGATCAATGATCTCCGCACCATTGTTCGTAAATAGCGTAAAGGTTAACTTATCATCCACGGAGATTCTGTAATCCTCCTGAGGAGTCATCGGTATAGAGTCATAGGTTATATCTCCTTTGGGCACTTTAAACATCACATTACTGTTCACCCCACAAGATGACAACATCACGATAACAGAAATGTATATTAACAAATTCAATTTCTTCATTGAATGCCTTTTTCCTTTAATAATCGATCGTATAAACGTTCGGTATCAGCTATTAGTCTTTGGTAGCTGAATTTATCTCTTACGTGATTCCATCCATTTTGTGACATAGATTCACGTTTTTTTTCATTTTCAATCAATTCCAGTAGCTTCTCAGCATACGTTTGAGTATCATTTTTTGGTACGATAAAACCTGTCTCATTCTCAAGAATAACATCTCTAACACCTCCTACATCCGTACTTATTACAGGAACACCACTTGCTTGGGCTTCAATGAGGCTCACAGGGGTTCCCTCATTAAGTGATGTCAGACAAATGATGTCCATTCCCGAATTGAAAGTTGCTATATCCTTGATCCATGAAGTCATGGTCACTGTTTCCGGATATTTAACATTGATTTCCTCTGATCTTGTCTCAATATATGGTCTTTCTGCACCGTCCCCAACTATGTAAACCTTTATTCTTCGCGTCAATTTTGGAAGGATAAGCTCGAGAGCATCAAAAAGTAATGCATGATTTTTTACGGGTGCAAATCTTCCGATCAAGGCTATTGCAACCTCGTCTGACAAATTGAAATTGTCACGAACCTCCTGTCGTTTTGATTCTCTCGCATGATGAAATGGATCGAGATCGAATCCAAGTGGAACAACTTCCATTTTTTCTGAGGCACAAATGCGATGCAATTTTGTAAGCTCATCTTTTTGAATCTCGGAAATTGCCACTATTCGGCTCGATCTATTCGCCAATCTGCGTTCGATCTGCTTAAATAGCATGGTTTTTACTTTCCCGAAGTATGAATGAAAAACGTGACCATGGAACGTGTGAATAATAATCGGCACTCCTGCACTGTAGGCAGCTCTTCTTCCCAAAGCTCCTGCCTTAGCCGCATGAGTATGCACGATATGTGGATTGAACTCTCGAATAATTTCCTTCAAACGGATATAAGCTGCTCGATCTGAGCGAAAATTTGGCTCACGTTGCATTTCGGGTATCAATACAGGATCCAAACCATATTGTTTAGGAATATATAGTGAGTCGGTTTCACCCTCTTCGGGCAATCCCCCTACCAATAACGTCTCATACTTATCTTCGTTTAGAAAACGAGAAAGTAAGGTTGCATTATAAGTAGGTCCACCAATATTGAATCGGTTGATAATCCGTAATACTCTTATCTTTTCCACTCCATAATTAGACGAGAACTAAATAAAAACGTTTCGAATTTACAGCCGAAATGTGTAAAAGTTTTTTCTCCATGGCACCATACTTGCAAAGATTTCTGGACCTTTATTAAAATGATTCCCATGAAATCGATCTTGATATTATTCTTGTTTCTAATTCCGTTCGTCAACGGTCAAACATCAATTGAAACTCAGATCAATAAATTCACATCCGATGCGGCATTTGCTAATGCTTCTATTTCATTTGAAATATTTGATATCGACGCCAATAAAAGTCTCTATTCTTTCGATCCAAACAGAGCTTTGATTACAGCTTCAACAGCCAAACTATTCAGCACCGCCAGCGCGCTATCTATATTGGGGAGTAACTATAAGCCGGTAACGAAATTGTATTCAGAGGGAGAGCTTGATACGGACGGAACACTTCATGGCAATTTATGGATCAGAGGTGGTGGCGACCCTTCTTTTGGAAGCAGATACTTCAATGAGCCATTTGATCGCGATCAAGTATTTAAAAATTGGGTGGATGCCATTGTTCAGTCAGGAATCAAAAAGATCGAAGGACGCATCATCGCTGACGCATCGGAGTTCGGTTATCACGGAGTTCCGGACGGATGGCAATGGGTAGATATGGGGAATTATTATGGCGCAGGACCATCAGGATTGACGATTTACGACAACATGATCGAATACACCTTCAATATTCCAGCAAATATTGGAGGAGCAGCAAAACTAACTAATATTCGACCTAAAATCCCGGCACTAGAATTCAGTAATTATATTGTTGCTGCAGAGTCAAAGGCAGACAATGCGTATATTTTTGGAGCACCATACCAGCTTCAAAGAACCGGATTAGGATCATTACCTGCCGGCAGTAGTGGATTTGTCGTAAAAGGCAGCATTCCCGATCCTGAATTAATGTTCTCTACTGAGTTACACGAGGCTCTCGTTCAAAACGGCATACAGATAATCCAGGATCCTACAACAACAAGAATGACGGATCATAGAACTAATGATTCATTTTACGCGGATAAACAATTGATCCATAAACATACAGGGAGACCTTTGATAGATATCATTAAAGAAACGAACTTCAGAAGTATTAATCTGTTTGCCGAACATATGCTTACAATGATCGCACGTGAAAAGGGTAAAAAAGGAAGTACCTGGGAAGGGTTGAAGTATGTCGATCAATATTGGCGCGATAAAATCGACCTCGGTGGTATTCGAATAGCTGACGGGAGCGGCTTATCGAGATCAAATGCTATTTCCGCTCATCATTTTATTCAATTGCTGAGCTACATGATCAAAAGTGAAAATGGAGAAGCCTTTAAAAACAGTTTGCCAATATCTGGCAAAAGCGGCACTCTTTTAAATGTTTGTCGCGGACAAAAAGCTGAAGGCCGATTACAGGCAAAAAGCGGGTCTATCAATGGCGTAAGAAGTTATGCCGGATACCTCCGTGGAGATTCAGGAAAGTTATATGCCTTTGCACTTATCGTAAATAATGCGAACTGCTCTTCCTCTGTTTTAAAGAGAAAAATGGAGGTTCTTTTCAATTCGCTCGTTTCCCTATAATGCCGTCTCAGTTTCTATGATCTCGCTCCAGAATTGAGTGGTCGAAATTCCTGCGTACTCGAGCATTTTTGGTACAATGCTGGCATCACTGAATCCGGGAGTGGTATTTACCTCTATTACATAAGGAATACCCCCCACTAACATAAAGTCTATTCTCGCTACTGATCTTAGTTGAAGTAGATCATAAATGCGTTCTGCCGTTCTCTGAACCAATTCATATTCACTAGCAGAAATACGAGCTGGAGTTATTTCTTCCGACTGACCATTGTACTTGGCTTCATAATCGAAAAAATCATTTGAGGTAACGATCTCCGTCACAGGAAGTGCAAATGCACCTTTTTGATTGCGGTAAACACCACAAGTTACTTCCGTGCCGTCAAGAAATGATTCCAAAACTACTGTCCTGCCTTCATCAAATGCAGCTTGAACAGAAGTGCTGAGATCCTCTGCACGTTTTACTTTCGCTATACCATAACTTGATCCCGAGTCGCATGGTTTCACAAAAATCGGAAGACCAAGATTTGAAACCACCTCGTCTGCGTTACCCAGATCATTCATTGAAGTCAAATGAATAGATTCAGCTACGTTTATGCCAAATCCTTTTAAAAATTGATTGCAATACCATTTATCAAAAGATAACTCAGAAGCCAAAGCGCCGGAATTAACGTAAGGCATACCAATCATATCCAGATAAGCTTGGACTTTTCCATTCTCCCCTGGATCCCCATGAATGTATACAATGCACAAGTCGATCTTAATTTCCTCAGCTGATATCTGTGCTGTAAATGAACGCTGATCGAAGGGGTATTCGGCTCCTTCAACTTCAATATACCATCCCTCCTTTCTTAAGAAGATCAAATACCTATTGTAACGATCAGGAAGGTTCTTTAAAATATTTCGCGCACTTTTTACAGAGATAGCATACTCCGATGAAAATCCCCCACAGATCAGACCGATTGTTTTCATTGCATTTAATTTTATATGAAATTACTACCTGCGAAACACCCTTTCCAAAGGATATGAAAAAGTTTTAAGCAACAGCCTTGTTAATAGGATTATTCTTTTGACCACCAATTCATTTATATTTGTAACCTAACTCGAAATACCGCTTATGAAGCTCATTAGTAGTTTACTTTTCATTTTTACTGTTTTTGTGATCCAATACAAAGCCACTTCACAGACAGTTATTCACACGGAAGACTTCGAATCAGCAACCGGATGGAGTTTTGTTTCATCAGGTGTAAACAACTGGACGATAGAAAAGTGTTCCGGAAACGGTACTTCTGTACCGGGATTAAATGCATTATATGTTACGAACAGTGCTCCGGACGGAGGATGTAGCTCATCTGGAAATGAGTTATTCGCATACAATAATGCTCTTTCAGGAACAGAAGAGGTCATTGCTTTTACAATGGTTGATGGTAGCTGTGCTACTAACTACATTTTAGCGTTTGATTATCGTGTGGAGGGAATAATTGGAGAAGATTATGTTGATGTGGTATATTCATTGGATGGTGTAAATTTCTTTCCAGCAGGAATTGCTCTCGCACAAAGCTCCGCATGGACCTCAGGATTCACTCCATTACCGGCACTTCTTGATAATAGCATTTTTTACATCGGGTTCAGATATACGTATAATGATGCGAATGGCGGCACTCTACCTGCTGCAATCGATAATATGGCAATAGTTGGTGACGATACAGTTCCGCCTACAATTTCCTGCCCGAATGACACTAATGTCTATGTAGATATTAATTGTAACGGAATCATTGAAGATTACACGGGAGATGCTATTGTGTCTGATAACTGCAGTCCGATAGCGAATATCTCTGTGACTCAGTTACCGCTTCCGGGGCTTGTTGTGAATGGTGCTCTTGTCGAAACCAGCATTGAATTAACTGCAACAGATGAAGCAGGTAATGAAGTTAAATGTTCTTTCATCGCTCGAACAATTGATACCATTCCTGCTACAATTCAATGTCCATCAGATACCATTGTTTATGCTACAAATAACTGTGATGGTGCGCTGGCGGATTATACAGGCGCAGCAGTCGCTACCGACAACTGTAACCCTTCATCCTCATTGACGATCACTCAAGATCCAATCCCGACAACAATTATTTCTGCGGATCAAATCATCACCTTAACGGTTGATGGAGGTATACCTAACATACCTCAGTCTTGTACCTTTACGGCGTTTTTTATTGACACGGTAGCACCGGGAATTATTTGTCCTGCTCCCATCGATATCTACGCAAATGCCAGTTGTGAAGCGACTTTGCCTGATTACGGGACACTTGCGGTTTATATCGAAAATTGTGATCCCTTCCCAACAATTACACAAAATCCGATCGCTGGAACAACAATTTCCGGAACGAATAATTCTACTGTTACCTTAACGATCGTAGATGCCTCAGGAAACTCAAGTTCTTGTCAACTTACGCAACAGGTCATAGATACGATCAAGCCTGTGGTTACTTGTCCGGGTATTCAGACGGTAAACACGGATGCATCTTGTCAGGCGAGTGTTGGAGACTATACAGGTTTGGTAACGTCAACAGACAACTGTAGTTCTCTGATCTCGATCAGTCAAAGTCCGTTACCAGCTACCACGGTTAGTTCAAATACAACTATTACGATGACTGCTACTGATGAAGCCGGAAATTCACAAACGTGTAATTTCAGTTTGGAGCTCATCGATGTTATTGCACCTGTTATTACATGTCCTTCTAACACAAATGTGAGTCCTGGCGTAGGATGTACTTATATTTTAGCAGATTTTGCATCGGGTGCTACGGCAACAGACAACTGCTCTTCCGCATTAAACATGACTTATTCTCAGGACCCTATCCCGGGCACCTCATTAAATTCAGGTAGTCATACGATCACCTTATATGCCGAAGATGAAAATTCTAATATTGGTTCATGTACGTTCAGTTTAACTGTAAGCGACCAGACCCCGCCTGCTATTTCTTCTTGCGGGTCCAATCTTACGGTATATTCAGATGTCAATTGCGAGGCATTAGCTCCGGACTTTACTACCGGAGTTGTTACAAGTGATAACTGTTCCAGCTTATCCGCATTATCGATCACACAAAACGTTGCTGCAGGCTCAGTTCTTACGACATCAACAAACGTTACGATCACAGTTGAGGACGAAGCGGGAAATCAGTCCACTTGTAATGTAACGGCTATTGTTGTGGATACGATCAATCCTACACTTACTTGTCCTGCAAATCAAGATGTAAGTATCAATTCGAGTTGTCAATATACAGTGCCGGATTTGGTTCCCTTGGTATCTGGGACCGATAACTGTTCAACTTTGGCAAACATGAATATAAGCCAAAACCCTCCTGCCGGAAGCATACAGAATGGAATTACAAGCGTTCTAATTCAATTAACGGATGAAGGCGGCAATAGCACGAGTTGTGCATTGATACTAACACCAATCGATACTGAACCGCCTTCCATTACATGTCCTACACCTGCCGTGGTGAACAATGGGGTGAACTGTGATTACACACTACCATATTATGGTACTACATCTACCGTTCTGGACAACTGTAGCGGTTATATTATCAATCAATTACCTGCAGCAGGGACTCTCATTCAACCGGGAATTACAACGATCGAACTTGAGGTAATAGATGCCGGTGGAAACTCAGATGTTTGTTCATTTGACCTGCAAGTGATAGAAACTGAAAATCCTCTGATTACTTGTCCGACAAATATTAGTACATGTGATCCTAACGTTACTTATTCAGATCCTGTCTATAGCGATAACTGTGCGGTTAGTCTTACTCAAACCGACGCTTCGGGACTTAGCTCCGGATCAGTTTTCCCAATAGGAATAACGACCATTGAATATACGGCGATGGATTCGACAGGAAATTCTGCTACATGTCAATTCACCGTTGAAGTACTGGATTATCCTGGTGCAGCAAATATTACTGATGACACACTTTGGTTGTGCGCGCAAAACAGCACCGTAATAACCGCTGACCCAGTTTCTAGTGGAACTGGTGAATGGACCGTTATTTCAGGTCAGGGAGCATTCAATAATCAATTTGCGAACTCCACAGGATTGAACAACATCGGTATCGGAACAAACGTTTACGCTTGGACTGTTAGCACAACCAGTTGCGGTTTTAATGCAGATACGCTGGTTGTTATAAATTCTCAACAAGATATTCAAGCGTCGACTCAAGACACGATTTACGCCTGTGATCAGAACGAAGTGGTATTATTGGGTAATGCCCCACTTTATGGAACGGGAACGTGGACAACAACTGGAACAGGAGCTATTTCGAGCTCAAACAGCCCAAGCACCTCATCCACTTTCGATAATGGATGGCAGCTTTTCATCTGGACCATCTCTAATGGTTCTTGTCCGTCTACATCCGACACATTACACGTTTTCGGACTCAAGAAACCTGAAATTCTAACAGCAGACACCTTGGTTTGTATCGAAAATGATCTCATTCAGATTGAAGCTTCTGGCTTAAGTAATGATCAAGATGGATATTGGTATGTAGCAAGTGGTTCAGCAACTATCGATGATCCATTTAGTAGCATGACCTCGGCACATAATTTTGGGTACGGTTCGACTTGGATCACTTATACTTTGACAAATCCTTATTGTCCGTCCAGATCTGACACGTTGATCGTAGTGGCAAATCTATGCAACGATTATGATCCTGTAATTCCAACCGTATTCACACCAGGTAATCTAGATGGAAGTAATGATCTCTTTACGATTCCATTGCTTGGGGTGCTCTATCCTGAGTGTAAGGTATTGATCTTTAACCGCTGGGGGTCAGTGGTCTTTGAATCCGTAGGGTACGACGAACCTTGGGATGGTAGATTTAAAGGTGAACTATTACCAATGGGAACATATTTCTACCAGATCGATCTAAACGACGGTAGCGGAAAACAATTTAAAGGTGACATCAGCATTATCAAATAATATGAAAAGGATATTCTTACTTCTTACTTTATTGCTCTCAACCGTTACATTCGGTCAGCAATTATCTCAATACGGCAACGCCTCTTTCAATCCATTCCTTATCAACCCGGCGGCAGGAGGAATGACGAGTGTGATGCAATATGAACTAACATATCGTTCACAGTGGACAGGATACAATGGTGGGCCGCGCACAGCTCTTTTCTCTGGGAACAGTCTCATGAAATTTGGCGGAAAAAGTGCCGGTCTTGGGGAATACAACTATGAGGATAAGGCCTTTTTTGGCTTGCCTGATCGCACGACAGGTGAAGTAAAGCACATTCTCGGCGGAATAATGTATAATGATGCAATTGGACCTTTTTCATCTACTGCCATCTCGTTATCCTATGCTGTTCATTTACCTCTTACCGATGGGATCAACATCGGTGCAGGTATTGGTTTAGGTTACAGTAACCTTAAGCTGGATGAATCTCGCGTTCAATTGTACGATGAGATCGATAATGCTTATTCGCAGTTTTTGGGAGCTACAAGTAATTACAGCGGTCCTGACGCATCTGCGGGAATCGTTGCTTATGGAACAACCTTCTCCTTCGGATTGTCCACGAAACAACTGCTAAACAATAAAGTTGTGTTCAATGATACAGAAACAGGATCGACTCTTGCAAGACATTACTTCGTTCATGGAACATATCGTTTCCTCTCTGAAGAAACCATTTCGGTAGAACCAAATGTTGTAGGGAAACTTTCTCAAAATAGCCCTATGTCTTTTGATGTTGGCGCGAGAATCTACTACAAAAACAGTAGTTGGATAAATCTTCAATACAGAACAAGTAACTCTTTTGTTGTTCGTGTTGGTACAACATTAGTTAAAAACCTGTATTTCAATTACGGATATGAAATGCCTACCGGTAAACTGGCAGGAGCAGCTTCGGGAAGTCATGAGATCCAGCTTGGTATTCTGATCGGTAATAACAGAAACCTTAACAAGGAAATTAACGACAGTAACAAGCAGTCAACAGAAGAAGGAACAACTGAATAAGTCGAATGAGGATCCTTTATATTATTTTGAAGGTTACCGTCGGGTATGCTCTCTTCTTTTTCTACAGAAGAAGGAAGTTTGTGAATGAACCTAAATATCGATTTGGACGAACCATTTTTGTTTCGAATCACTCGGCTTCGTTCATGGATCCTATTTCAATTGGGTCTTTAACCAGGCCGATCGTATTCTTTATGACAAGATCCGATGTTTTTACCCCTGTGACAAAACCAATACTTTGGGCTTGCCACATGCTTCCTATCTACAGGCAAAGAGATGGGGTGGATACCAAAGAGAAAAACAAGGAAAGCTTTAGAAAGAGCTCTCAAGTGCTAAAGAATGGAAGAAATCTCTTGATCTTCGGAGAAGGAGAAACCTATGACGTATTTGTGCGTCGACTAAAACCATTGAAGAAAGGTGCTATACGAATGGGTTTTATTGCCTTGGAGTCCATGAACTGGAAGAAAAAGGTGAATGTGGCGGCCTTAGGAGTGAACTATGCTGAACCAAATCGTATGCGGAGTGATTTTCTGATCGCCTATTCCGAATCATTTTGTTTGAATGATTATCGCAAAGAATATGAAGAAAATCCGAGTAAGACGATCACAGACCTAACGAAGAAAGTTGAAGACCTCATGAAGCAAACAGTTACTCACGTAGAAAATCCGGAATATACCACGCTGCATGAGAATATCATGATGATCATGCGAAAAGGAATAAACCCAATTTCCTTCGATCCATCAATTGATCTTATCGAGCGATGGAATTACGCTCGAAATTTGGCGGGTTGGATAAACGCTCAGGACGATTCAAACGATACACTAAGATCTCTTCTAAATTCATCGAAAAACTACCAAGAAGAATTAGCTGCGAACAAAGTCGATGATAATGAGGTATTCCTGCAAAGTCATAATTTACTCAAGTCTAAACGAAAAGTTGCGATAGCCTACTTGATTGGACTTTTCCCTTTTATGATCCTTGGACTTATCCATTCATTCATACCGTACCTATTAGCAAAGCGTTTTGCTGAGAAAAAATTCAAGAGACAGGTGTTTTGGGGCTCTGTGAAGATGGTTACGGGTATGATCCTTATGGGACTATACAATATTCCGTTTATCTTCCTTTTTCACGAGTTTGTCTATGCCAATTATTGGGTAGCAATACTGTATTATATTCTTGTTCCGTTCATGGGACTTTCTGCATGGATCTGGTTTGATTCATTATCTAAAATCAAACGCTACAGAGAGTTGGAGGGCATGGAATTAAGCAAGCTGACTCGTATGCGCTCAGAATTGGAGAATCAGATCCAATCCAGCGTTACGCTTTAAAATAACGCAACAAAAAGATCAAGCCTATTCCGGTGATCAACGATAGCAGCACATTTGCTATGGCAATTCCTGTTGCTCCCTTTGAGATCAATTCAACCGTTTCATTGCCAAAAGTTGAGAATGTACTGAAGCCTCCACAAAACCCGATCACAAGCAGCTGATCGAGCCACTGCGGACCTTCCTGTCTTATTTGAAATTGATAAACCAATAGAGCAAGCATGATACATGCAAGAATATTTGCTATAAATGTTCCCAACGGAAAATCTGTGGAAAAGATACCTTTCGTCAAGATGGAAATCCCGTAGCGCAACAGACTTCCTAATCCTCCTCCGATAAAAACATAAACAAATGCCATCATTTACTTTTTTTGGTCTTGAACAAGTTACGGGTAAATTGATAAATAACCAGCGATACTGTTATTCCAACAAGTCCGCCTACAATTACATCAGTAGGATAATGCACTCCCAAATAAATTCTGCTCAGTGAAACCAAAACAAAAAGAGCTATTAACAATGGTAAGAGGAACGAATAATTTCTTCTCATATGAAGTATGCTCCAACAAAATAATGCTCCAAAGTTAGCCGCGTGAGATGAGACAAATCCATATTGTCCTCCTCTATAAAACTCTCCTTGTGCATACTCATAATAATGAAGGGCGTCTTGTAATGCAAGATTATGTGAAGGACGGTATCTAAGGAAAACTTCTTTGAATAAATGAACCGAAATTAGATCGGATACAGCCACTACTGATATAGCACCAAGAACGAACAATGTTGTTCTGATCAGGTTATTTTTTCTGTAATGGATAAAGATGAGAAAAAGGTAAAAAGGTATCCAAACCCACTTACTGGATATCACCCAGAAAAATGTATCGAGAAAAGGATTGTGCAGGCTATTCAGCCAAAGAACAATATTATGATCGATCTGTTCAATCCATTCCCTCATCCGTTAACATCTTCCAGATTAGATCCTTCAATTCGACCAAGCCCTCTTGGGATACCGCTGAAATAAACATCCTTGGAATATCCGTTGGAAGCTCTTTCATAATCTCTGCTTTCAATTCATCATCCAACATATCCGCTTTTGAAACTGCCAGTATACGATCTTTATGCAGTAATTCGGGATTGTATTTTTTGAGCTCGTTCAGTAGAATTTTATACTCATTTGCATGATCCGGACTATCGGCAGGAATTAAGAAAAGTAAGAGCGAGTTTCTCTCTATGTGTCTAAGAAAACGAAGTCCTAATCCTTTTCCTTTGTGAGCACCTTCAATGATCCCAGGTATATCCGCCATGATAAAGGAACGATAATCCCTGTAACTAACAATACCCAGATTTGGTCTTAAGGTAGTAAACGGATAATCTGCGATCTCAGGTTTAGCTGCGCTCAAAGAAGACAATAGTGTGCTTTTTCCTGCATTCGGAAAACCTACAAGACCAACATCTGCGAGGATCTTGAGCTCAAGAACCTTCCATCCTTCGTGCCCCGATTCTCCGGGCTGGGCAAAACGTGGCGTTTGATTCGTTGCAGATTTGAAGTGATCGTTCCCAAGTCCTCCTCGCCCACCAGGCTGTAAAACTCTTTCTTCACCATTTTCTGTGATTTCAAAAAGGAACTCACCTGTTTCCGCATCTCTTGCAACAGTTCCAAGCGGTACATCGATGTAGACATCCTTACCTTGAGCACCGGTCTTCAGTGCTCCTGAACCATGCTGTCCATGACCGGCTTTGATGTGTTTTTTATACTTCAAATGGAGCAAAGTCCACAATTGGGTATTTCCACGCAAAATAATGTGCCCTCCACGTCCACCATCTCCACCATCCGGTCCACCTTTGGGAATATACTTCTCCCTTCTAAAGTGGGTAGAACCATTTCCACCGTTCCCAGAAGTACAGTGGATCTTTACGTAGTCAACAAAGTTATCAGAGGCCATAATTAAGCAATCGCCTCATCAATTGCAGCAAACAATCGTTGAGTTATATCATCTATTGGTCCAACACCATCAACTTCAACCAATTTTCCTTGGGCGTCATAAAAGTCTGCCACCGGTGCAGTTGATTTGTTGTAATTATCAATTCTGTTTTGAATGATCTGTGGATCAGCGTCATCCGCTCTTCCGGAAACTTTAGCTCTTCCCATCAGACGTGTTCTCAGTTCTTCTTCAGGAACGATCAGAGAAAGCATTAACGTTACGGAAGTATCTTTTTTAGCCAGGAACTTGTCCAAAGCTTCAGCTTGGGCACTCGTCCTTGGAAAACCATCATAAATAACACCTTTTGCATCCGGATGTTTCAGTACTTCAGACTCCAAAATTTGGATGGTAACCTCATCCGGAACAAGATTTCCATTATCGGAATAACTCTTTGCAAGTTTACCCAATTCAGATTCCGGATCAAGAGCTCTAAACACATCACCCGTAGAGATATGTACTAACCCATATCTCGCTTTCAATCTTTCTGATTGAGTTCCCTTTCCTGCTCCCGGAGGTCCGAATAAAACAATGTTCAACATCTTTTTCAGTTTATGATTTTATTTGATAGATCGCATTTAAATTCCTACCCAACTCCATATAGTCCAGACCATATCCTACAACGAATGCATCTGGTATGGAAAACCCTACGTAATCAGGTTCCTTTGAACCCTTGAATGCCGTTGGTTTATACAAAAGTGTACATACTTTAACAGAGGCCGGCTCCTGCTCGCTAACAAGCCCAATGATTTTGTCGATCGTTAGACCTGTATCCACAATGTCTTCTACAAGAATTACTTCCTTTCCCTTGAGATCTAAACCTAAACCTATCAACTCCTCAACGGTACCAGTACTGCGTAATCCTTTATATGAACTCATTTTAACGAATGAGATACGGCAATCCAATGAAATATTTTTCATTAGATCGGATGCAAACATAAACGCACCATTTAAAACAGCTATGAATACCACCTCTTTTCCAGCGTATTCTTTGTTAATATGCGCTGCCAGTGAAGCGATCTCCTTCTGGAGTTCTTCAGCTGTAATGAATACCTCGAATTGCTTATCTCCTACTCGTGTCACAGTTCATTCTTAAGCTGCAAAGCTAAGATTTTTCTACGAAAAGGCATTATCCGACCATAGTTATCAGCGAAAAGAAATTTAGCATCTATCTTTGTGCTATGGAAAGAAAACTTACAGGTTCAAATCATAGGTTAGGAATTCTAGGAGGAGGTCAGCTAGGACGTATGATCATACAGGAAGCACTAAATCTTAGTGTCGATATACACATTATGGATCCGGATCCAAATGCACCATGCTCGGGAATAGCCAACACGTTCACGTGTGGTGATCTTAATAATGAAGCTGATGTTTATGCTTTTGGGAAAACCATGAATACTTTAACTGTAGAGATCGAAAACGTTAGTATTCCTGCATTATACAAACTGGAGGCTGAAGGGGTAAATGTATTTCCTCAACCAAGAGTCCTTGAACTCATCAAGGACAAGGGAACGCAAAAAGAGTTTTATTCCAATAATAACATTCCAACGGCACCATATGTTTTATGGGAACCTTCTGAAGGAATGGAAGCGTTACACAAAAAACTTCCGTGTGTACAAAAGCTTCGAACAGGCGGTTATGACGGTAAAGGTGTTCAACTTCTTAAAAGTACGGAGGAGATAAACAATTCATTTAACGCTCCTTGTGTGATTGAAGAGCTTATTGATTTTGATAAGGAGTTAAGCGTGATCGTAGCAAGAAATAAAAAGGGTGAAATTACCACATATCCGGTTGTTGAATGCGAGTTCAATGAAGCCAATCTGGTGGAATTCTTGTTTGCACCTGCCGACATTTCAGCTGACACTGAAAATGCTGCCAGAAAACTGGCGATTGATGTAATTGAGAAACTTGATATGGTGGGAATTCTTGCTGTCGAAATGTTCTTGACTAAATCAGGAGATTTATTGGTTAATGAGATCGCACCGCGTCCGCACAACAGCGGTCATCATACGATCGAATGCAACGAATGTTCTCAGTTCCAACAGCATCTAAGGACTGTATTGGATCTACCTCTTGGATCTACAGATATGATCTGTGCCGGGGCTATGCTCAATGTAACGGGCGAACAAAATTTTTCTGGTCCTGCGGTCTACGAGAACTATGCTGCTCTTCTGGGTCATAAAGGAATCCACCTTCATCTATATGGAAAAAGTAATACGAAACCCAACAGAAAAATGGGGCATATTACAGTTACAGGTTCCGATATGGATTCCGTGCACTCAAGAATCGACAGTATCAGGGGTCTATTTAAAGTGATCAGCGCAAATTAGTATGAATAATTTCAGTATTTTGTAGCTGTTTTCAGAACAAACAGGTGACCAGAATACTATTCATACTACTTCTATCATTTTTTGTCGGCTTACAGGCATATTCGCAGCTATACACCTACACCAATTTCGGTCATGAGCAGGGACTGGAAATGTCTACGGTCAAAGCGATCAACCAATCTGAGGACGGTATGCTGTGGATCGGTACTGACGGAGCCGAAATCTACCAATTCAACGGAAGTCGATTTGCCGCATTTGAAGGTAATGCCAAATATCTATTTCACCATATTTCATCCATTCACGAAGAAAAAAACACCTTTTTTCTCACCTCCAAATATTTAGGGTTTTTCAAGCTGGATGCTACAAACGGTAAGCTCGAAAAGATCGAGAGAGATATAAAGGGAGAACCTCAGCATTACTGGGAAAATGACCAGTTCTCAGTTTTTATTTCAAACTGTAGCCTGGAAATATTGAATAAAAATGGCAACGAGGTCAAAAAGGAATTTCAAGATTGTTCTTTGAAGTTAACACAGTTGATCACCTTTTCTGATCATGTAGTCATCCTTTCCAATAAGGGGTCTTATGTTACTGACGGCAATGCCATAATGAGCATTGAGAAGTGGATCAATAAAAAGGAAGTCACAGATAGCTATCAGTTTGGTTTTTACTCCAATGAAAAGCTAACACTACTGGATAAAAAAGGAGAAAACTGGATAGAGATCGTCTTGGACGATAAGGGCGGGTTTTACGCTATTCGTGAATTGAAAAGAGCTACTTCCCTTCATGAAAATGATGAGTTGATCGAAGTACATTTCAACCCTTTGAGTAAGAAAGGTGCCGCAATTAGTGCTCGAGGATCGATCTACAGCATTGATAACAACTCCTCGATGAACTTCATCGTTCAAAACCTCGATGAGCCTGTGCAGGATCCATCAACAATATTCGTGGACCGAAACGGAAGCATTTGGGTTGGCAGTGGTACCACAGGTATATACAAGTTATCACTGGAGCCTTTCACAAAGCTTAGAATCTTAAATGATTACGAACGAAAAGATATCGCCTTTCCCTACAGAACTGATAGTGGTGAAGTAATTGTAAGTTATTTCGATTCCGAAACCAGAATATTTTCTTTGAGAGGCCAATTTGAAAAGAGATCCTATCCATTCACAGTTAATAGCGTATGCAAGCGAGGAAAGGAACATTGGATAGCTACTAACATGGGTTTAAAATCCATGAAAGAAGGTGATAATGGAAACATTCGAAATCACAGTTTTCAAAACAAAAAAATCACGCTGTGTTATATTGCCTGGGATCGATTATTCGTGAATGTTGCAGGTGAAGGATTGTACTTTGCCGAATTTGTCGGGAATGATCTCTCAGAATTTCAACCCTTAGTTAAACCGGCACATTTTTCAGGGTACTTCTACACGGCACAGCAAGTAAACGAGTCAGTTGTCATTTTTGGTTCGAATGAGGGTTTTTATAAGATCTCGAAGTCCAGCCCGGATGCACTTATTTGGATAAATTTCGATTACAAAAAGTGGGGAAGCTATTCTGGAGTTTCAACAAAGGATAAATATGGGAATTGCTGGTTTTCGCTTGACAGAGCCATCGTTCGCTTTGATAAAAAAGGAAACCCGAAGACTTATGATGCAACGAAATTATTTAAGTCAAACCTACTGTACACGCTGCAATCAGATCAATTTGGAAATCTGTTTCTCGGTACAAATAAGGGGATTTTCAAGATAAAAATTAATAGCTCAGGCAGCATTTTAGATATAAAGCAATTCAACTCAAACAATGGGTTTGATGGCTTCGAAACCAATATGAGATCACAATTCTCAGAGCAAGATGGTTTGTATGTTGGAACTGTAAAAGGTTTGTACAAAATATCTCCCGAACTATTCGAAAATTTCCCAACACCTTCGAAGCCTGTAATTACAAGTGGCAGGACAGAAAACGAAGGAAATAAACAATTTCATTTTGCTATTTACAATCCGGTTACCCCAAATGTTCATTTCGTTTACCGCATAAAAGATCTCAACCCAAACTGGTATCCGGCGGACTCCACAAACGGAGTATCACTGAGTGATCTTTCAAATGGTAAGTATATCCTGGAAGTAAAAGCCTCTTATGATGGTGTGATATACAGTGAACCCAGCACTATATCTTTTGAAGTAACAAAACCCATTTGGAAAACAAGTTGGTTCATCATCCTAATCGTAGCACTCATCCTTGGATTAAATATTTTCCTGATCAATTATAATCGCGCCTTCGACACAAGTAGTCTACTTGACACTAAGGACACGGTGATCCACCTTCGTATGACACCAGGGATCCTGCTATTTGGTTTTGTTGCTATAAGTACGGCACATTTTAGCGCCCCTCTGCTTGATCAACAGCTGACGTTACACATAGGTGCTTCTCTTATTACCTCATTCGGATTTCTGACGTTATATCTGCTGGCGCTTTCATCTAAAGCAAACGGGACAGAAAAAAGCTATTACAATGCCTTACTCCTTATTGGTCTTCTGCTTGCCCAAGGTCATTTCTTCTACGAATTATACCTAAGTGATCTACATCCGTTCCATTTAATTGGAATTATTCTGGTTTCGATGATCGTACCATATGTACTGAGAAACTTGAAGCAAACAATCATTTATTCCATTGTACTTCTTGCCATCTCTCTAATCTATGTTCAGGTCATTAAAGATCCCGTTTACAGCAAAGTTTACTTCCTGATCGCAATATTCATTCAATCATGCCTTCTCATATTCATCTCATACCTACGATATAATTCACTTGAGAAACTCTTATTCATCTCCGCCATCATCAACAAAGGAAATTTACCTGCCATTGCCTTTGATAAACAAGGTACGATCCAATATGTAAGTGAAAACATTTCCTTGTTTGCGGACACCGTTCACGACCAACTATTGAAAAGAAACATTACGTATCTGAACAAATTTGTTCCGTTCGATGATAAGTACAGGGAAACTGACATACTCAAGGATTTCATTGATGGAGAAAATTACCTCGTTCCAATGAAGAATCGTTCTCAACAGATCAAATGGATAGAGTGGTCTTTCAAACAGTTTACTGATGAGCTTCGAGTGATCATTGGACAAGATGTTACAGAAAGAATGGAGCTCGAAAACACCTACGAGCTTCTTGTCCAAAACGCGGAAGATTTTATTTATCGCTGCGACGTAGACGGTAATTTTACATTTCTGAATAATGTATGTTTCGAGAAGCTTGGTTTCTCAAAAGAAGAACTCTTAGGGAGCTCTTCACTCGGGATAGTCGATGAAGAATACAGGGATGAGATCTCGGCTTATTATGCTGATCATTTTAGTCAAAGAAAGACGAGTTCCTATCGAGAATTCCCAATTAGAACGAAAGAAGGTGCACTGCTATGGATCGGGCAATATGTTACGACCCTCTTTGTACCAGGATCTAAGGATTTCATCAAAGGATTCATAGCACTGGCAAGGGATATAACCGACATTCGTACTCAACAAGCATTGATCATAGAGCAAAGGGATAATATTACTTCGAGTATACATTACGCTCGTCGTATACAGCAGAACTTACTCCCTCATGAGCGAATGTTCTCCAATCTTTTTCAGGACCACTTCATTTTGTATAAGGCTAAGGATATTGTTTCGGGGGACTTCTACTGGATGGATGACACCGGAGACCAATTGATCTTTGCGCTTGCTGATTGTACCGGACACGGTGTTCCAGGTTCCTTTATGACCGTTCTTGGGATGAACTTGCTCAACATGATCGTACTGGATGACAAGATATTTGAACCCGGTAAAATTCTTGACCGATTAGATGAACGATTGCTGGAAATTCTGCCACGTGGTGAGGACTCAACACAGGTAAATGACGGAATGGAAATTACGGTTTGTGCCCTAAATAAAAATACAGGCGAGTTATCCTATGCCTGCGCGGGATCTAGGTTCCTGATCTATCGTAAAGATGAGTTCACCATGTTCAAAGGCGATAACAAACACATTGGCGATGTTCATTTTGATGGCTTTGTTTCATACCAAACGAATTATACGCAACTTAACACTGAGGATGAATTGATCATGTTCACTGACGGCTTCCAGGATCAGTTTGGCGGACCAAATGACAAAAAATATTCATTCCGCAGACTTCTTGAAGTTTTTGAAGAGGTAATTACACTTGACTTAGGTGAGCAGAAAAGGCATCTCGAAAATGAATTCGATACATGGATAGGACAAGGTGAACAAACGGATGATCTGACCATTATCGCTCTCAAGCGCAAGCACTAGGTGATTTCTATTTCACGTAATCTTGCTTGTGTACAAGCATATACTTGTCATTTTCCAACTTTAAATACCCCTGGTCATAACAGAAATAATAAGTGGAACCCGTTTTTGTGGTGTAGATATTCGTGTAATAGTGAAAATTAAATCCGTATTCTGCCAACGTAACGCCGTCAACAGTCACCCTTCCTTCAGGGTTCAGCATATTTAAAATACGACGATTCTTTCGGAGAATACCATTGATGCGTCGAACTGTTTTATTTGCATCCTGATTTAACCTGTTATTGTAGGTATTTCTGCATTGATCACAGCAAAACTTTTGATCAACGCGACCAACCAGTTTATCACCGCATTCTAGACACCTTCTGTCTGCTATTTGTTCTTGATTTGACACGAAACAATGTTAACATTAATTAACAGGAAAATCAAGCCACATCAACTAACTTTAAGATCTTTGTCCCCAGAAATTCAACACAATGGAAGAGAATCAGCAACAGCCAGTCAATGCTGCAGAGGCACTTAGAATACTATCTGAAAAAATTCAGGCTGAAAAACCTGTTTTGCAGATGCTAAGAGAAGAGATCGGAAAAGTCATCGTTGGACAACAATATATGCTTGATCGATTGCTAATTGCGCTCTTTGCAAATGGGCACATCTTGTTGGAAGGTGTTCCTGGATTAGCAAAAACGTTGGCTATTAAGACCTTATCTGATGCAGTTTCTGTAGATTTTTCGAGAATTCAATTTACACCGGACCTTCTACCAGCCGATGTCACAGGGACAATGATATACAATCAAAAAAGTGAGCAGTTTACGGTAAAAAGAGGGCCGATATTCTCAAATTTCGTGCTTGCCGATGAGATCAACAGAGCACCTGCGAAGGTTCAATCTGCGTTACTCGAAGCCATGCAAGAACGTCAAATAACGATTGGTGAAGAAACGTTTAAACTTCCGGAACCTTTTCTTGTATTGGCAACACAAAACCCAATAGAACAAGAGGGGACATATCCATTGCCAGAGGCTCAGGTCGATCGTTTTATGCTCAAAGTTGTGCTTGGTTATCCGACGAAAGAGGAAGAAAGACAGATCATCAGAACGAACGTACGAAAAGAAGGCCTTTCCGGAGTAAAGCATGTCCTTTCAGGAAATGATATTCAACGCTTCCGTGAATTGGTAAAGGAAGTTTACGTGGATGAAAAAATAGAGAATTACATTGTAGATATCGTGTTTGCCACAAGAGATCCTGAGCGTTATGGTTTAGGGTTCCTTAAGCCTCTAATTGCTTTCGGATGTTCGCCACGTGCAAGTATCAACCTGGCATTGGCCGGAAAAGCCTATGCTTTTTTACAAGGACGTGCATTTGTAATTCCTGATGATATCAGAGCTATAGCCGCTGATGTCATGAGACATCGAATAGGTTTGACTTATGAAGCGGAAGCTGAAAACATGAATACTTCAGATATCCTGAATAAAATCCTGGCAAAAGTCGAAGTTCCTTAAAAATGGAAACCTCTGAGCTCCTAAAAAAGATCCGTCACCTTGAAATCAAAACCAAGGGACTGACCCGGCATATTTTTTCGGGACAGTATCATTCTGCTTTTAAGGGAAGAGGTATGGCATTTAGCGAAGTTAGGAACTATCATTTTGGAGATGAGGTCAGAACCATTGACTGGAATGTTACAGCTCGTTTCAGTGAACCCTATGTCAAGGTCTTTGAGGAAGAAAGAGAGCTGACTGTTATGCTCATCATCGATGTTTCCGGATCCTCTGAATTTGGAACCAAACAACGTACTAAAAAAGAACTTGCCCTTGAAATCTCAGCTATTCTGGCGTTTTCAGCCATAAGTAACGGTGATAAGGTGGGAGCTATTTTTGTTAGTGATAAAGTGGAACGCTTTATTGCTCCAGAAAAAGGTCGTAAACATGCCCTTTATATTTTGCGAGAGCTCATTGAGCAGAAGACCCGTGGAACTAAAACTGATCTACAGGAAGGATTAAAGTATTTCACGAATACACAGAAGAAAAGAAGTATCGCATTTTTAATAAGCGACTTCATCGATGATCATGACTACATACAGTCATTAAAGGTGGCGAGAAAAAAACACGACTTGATAGCCATTCAATTGTTTGATCCGGGAGAAGTTGAATTTCCGGATCTTGGAATTATCAAGATCCAGGATGCTGAAACTGGTGAACCATTCTGGATCGATTCTTCAGATAAAAAAGCTAAAGAACAGCTCAAAGAAATGACGATCGATCGTCAAAACAAGATCGATAAAGAACTTAAACGGTTCGGAATAGATTCTGTTCGAATTTCAACTGATGAGGACATTGTAAAACCGATGATCAAATTCTTCAAGAATCGATGACGAGAGGCCTATTCTATATTGTCCTTTTTCTATCTTTCAGCAGTTTGTCTCAGGAACTGAAGACTATTGTGTCGAACGACACCATCCTGGTCGGACAACCTATCTCCATTTTATTTGAAGTAACTACTGATAAATCAGATTCAGTACGTTTTTTAAATTCTGACGATTTATCTGTTAAGATTGGAAGCTTTGATGGGAGTATTAATTTAACTCCTGCCAAACTTGAACTATTAGACGATTACAAGGACACAAACTTCATTTCGAAAAGTAAACGTATTTGGCAATTATCATTCAACGCAACAATTTATGACAGTGGTATCGTTTTTATCACGAATCGTGCTGCATTTATAAAGGACTCGATCTATTATTTCCCGGAAGCAAGCTTCTCCGTATTTCTCGTTGACCCGATCGATAGTCTGGACATCTATGACATCCACGAATCTTTTGCTGATGTTCCCGGTGGCGATGCATTCATCATCCAATTACTCAAGAAGTGGTGGTGGCTCATAGCGATTGTGATCATTGGTTTTTTGATTTTCATGTATTTCAGGAAAAAACCTCAGTTTAAAATTCCTGAAAAACAAACAAGTCTGCGCGAAAGAACGCTGCATGCGATAGATGCGCTGGAAAACACTAGAAAATGGGAATCCGGCAATGTCAAAGAATATTACATTGAATTGTCCTTTATACTCCGTGCATATCTATCCTCCCGATATAACATCGATCTTTTGGAACGCACAACAACTCAAACAAAATTGATCTTGAAGGAGAAAGGGCTCAATGATGATACTATTACCTCCATCCTTCAAATACTATTTCAGTCGGATATGGTAAAATTTGCGAAATCCAGACCTGAGAATAAAGAGATCATTAAAATGACAAGTCTGGCAAGACAAATAATTGCGGAGACAAGTCCACTCGATTTTGAAAGAATAGATGACTAACTGGAACATACGCTTTTGGGAATATGAATTCTACGCTTCAGAATGGCTGTGGCTACTTCTGCTCGTCCCTATTGTGACGTTCTATTTGTTTTTCAGAGAATATAAGGACAAAGGAAGATTTCGAGTAAGCAGCTCAAATAATATTTCCGGTTTGAAAAAAACGTGGATCTTAAGATTGCGCGAAGTCCTTTTCCTGATCGCCGGGTTTGTGCTGGCTATGATGATCTTTGCCATGGCCAAACCTTTTCATTGGTCTATGTACAATGACACGGAAAGAAACTACAAAAATGGTATTGACATCGTAATAACTATGGACGTCTCAGGTTCCATGCTTGCGCAGGATTTTAAACCAAACAGATTGGAGGCTGCCAAGAATGTAGCAATTGACTTTATTGACGGACGTAAAACGGATCGAATAGGCTTAGTAGCATTTGCCGGTGAGGCATTTACAGCATGTCCTCCTACCTTAGATCATGAGATCCTCAAAAAACAGATCCAATCCATTAATGGCGACATGATTGGAGGAGGAACTGCAATCGGAATAGGGCTAGGTACGGCGATCACCCGTTTGCGTAATGACAGTATTCCATCCAAAGTAGTGATCCTACTTACCGATGGAGTAGATACCGGTGCTGAAGTCTCTCCTTTAATGGCAGCAGAGCTTGCAAGAGCCAAGAATGTCCGAGTATACACCATTGGGGTTGGAAGTCGAGGAGAAGCCCCTACCCTGGTTCAAACTCCCTTTGGTTCTGTTATGCAGAATACAGAAGTAGAGCTTGATGAAGCTACGTTAAAAAAGATCGCTGTTAGAACGGGAGGCAAATATTTCCGGGCGGTGGATGAAAACAGCTTGAGAGATATTTATAAAGAGATCGAGAGGCTCGAAAAACGCAAAATGGAAGATGAGCAATTTAAATCAGAACCTCCATCAACACCACAAGCATTTTTAAATTGGGCAATCCTTGCAGGTGGTTTTCTAATTGTTGTGCTAACATTATTGTTTACACGAAATGATTAATAAAGGGAATACATATCTATTGAATCTTCTACTTCCAATAATTATTGGTTCAGAGGTTTTCCTTGGCTTTGCATTCTCGAGTTCACGATACATTCTCCGAATAATATTCGGTAATGATCTGGAGTTTACCGCATCCGATCAGCTCTGGTGGTACTGGCCTACCCTACTTGTTCCTGTTTTGATGTTATTTCATGCCTGGAGGTATAATAAAAGGATCAATGCGGTCGACAAATCTCTTCAGGACAAGATCTTTGAACCGGTTTCATCATTGCGGTTCTTCTTTCAATATCTATGTGTACGTCTGGCATTCTTCTTTTTAATTTTGACTTTAGGACTTCCAGCCTCAGGTAAGAAGAAAACAAGTGGCACAAAAGAAGCACTTGAACTCGTAATTTGTATCGATGTTTCTAACTCGATGAATGTTACTGATATCTCCGAAGAAAAGACGAGACTAGATGTAACCAAAAGAGCACTGAATCAACTACTAAACCAATTACATGGTGAAAGAATTGGTCTATGCATTTTTGCCAATTCGGCATTTGTGCAGCTTCCTGTAACAAGGGACTACGGTGCTGCCAAACTATTTATTGGCGATATCGAAACGGACATGATCTCTGATCAAGGAACTAACATTTTTGCTGCACTTGAAACGGCAGAGAAAATGTTCTCACCTGAGAGAACAGCAAAATCCATTCTGGTCATAACGGATGGTGAAAATCATGAAATGGATCCTACACCTGTGCTGAAAGAATTAAAAGAGAAAAAGGTCCAAGTGATGATAATGGGCGTCGGAAAAACGAATGGTGGTCTAGTTCCAAAAGATCCATATCGTCCTGAATTGGGATACAAGAAAAATGCAATGGGAGCTCCTGTCCATTCCAAATTGGACAAGAAATTTTTAGGGTCGCTGGCATCAAAAGCCGGTACGGACCTCATTATTGCCGACTCCGAATTTCCTGATCTAAGCGAACTCTTAACAGAAATTAACCATATCAAACGGGTTAAAATTGATAATTTAGAATTCGAAATCAAGGAAGAGCGCTTCCAATACACGTTAATGATGAGTTTCGTGTTCTGGTTGTTGTTTCTTTTTATTCAATTCAAGTATAGTTCAGGAAGATGAGAGCCCTTCTTTCAATAATGATTTTAGTTCATTTTTCCTCATTCGGACAGGATTGGCGAGATACCTTGCAAATGGCTCGTGACGCCTATAAAAAAGGAGAATATGAAAAAGCGCTTGGTCATTACGAGCGTATCCAAAAAACAAAACCTTCTTCTGTTGATCTCTCTGACGAAATGGGTCAGACGGCATATAAAGCCAGGGAGTTTGGACGTGCCGAAAAAATATATCAGCAGGGATCCGCGAATAAAAAGTCAACTGCCGAAAAATCCAGAAATTATCACAACATCGGTAATTCCAGATTGAAGAATAAAGATTATGACGGTGCAATTGAGGCTTATAAGGAATCCTTACGTAATGATCCAAACAATGAAGAAACCAGATACAATCTTTCAGAAGCGATCCGCAGAAAGATAGTTGAAGAAAAAAAACAACAACAAAATCAGAACAATAATCAGGATCAGAACCAAAATCAAGATCAGAATAATCAGCAAAATCAGAATCAAAACCAACAGAATCAACAGAATCAACAGAATCAGCAAGATCAGAATCAAAACCAGCAAAATCAAAACCAGCAGAACAAAGGACAGGGAGAACAGAACGACCAAAACAGTCAGGCAACTCTTCCTAATCAGGCAGCTGAAAAGATGCTTGACGACCTTATGAAAAAGGAAGCTGAAACCAAAAGAAGAATGTCAGGTGGTGGAAATGGAAAAAGCAATCCTAAATCCGGAAAAGACTGGTGATCATGCGGTTATTCATTCTAATAGCAACTTCAATGTCTATCCTTCACGTGTTGGGTCAAAAGTCACGTGTAGATTTGGTTGTTGAGCCGTCTCATGTTGAAGTTGGTGAATCCGTTAGAATAACAGTTACTGCTACAGTAAATGGAAAGATGGAGGTAGACAATCTCCCGAGTTCATTTGTACAGGATTATAATATTAGTCAAGGTTCACAAGATGAAATTGATTACACTACAGGTGAAGTAAAAACGATCTACTTCTACTCCTTTTCTGGTGTGATCACCAAAGCGGGAAAATACAAGATCGGTCCTGTTTACATCAAGAATTTGAACAAAGTTTATACATCTAATACCGTCACCATACAGGTAGATCCAAAATCGAACTTAAGCTCAACTGGTGAAATAACTAAAAAGCAACTCAAAGATCCTGCTTTTGGCGTAATCGCCGCAAATAAAACCGAGCTCTATGAAGGGGAACCTCTGATCTTATCGGCTAAAGTATATTCTCATTTTGACCCAAGTCATATAAGTGGTTATTTGCCGTACGACGTACCGGGAGCGATCACAAAACATCCACTTGGAAACATGAACAATATTAAGGTTTCACGAGAAAGAGTATTGGGTACAGAACTGTATGCATTTGATTATGATAAAAACCTCGTGTTCCCGTCAGGAGTTGGTAAAGTAACGATTGAACCATTTCAACTGAATCTACATCAAGGTTATCAGAGCTTCCCTGTAAATTCAGGCAGCTTTAATGTCATCATTAAATCGTTACCTAAGAATGCTCCTGGTTCATTTATAGGGGCGGTAGGAAAATTCTCCATGCAAGCTTCCATTGATTCCTTAAAAATAAAACAAGGGAATGTTTTTACGTACACGGTTACTATTCATGGAACAGGTAATTTGATGAATTTCAATGAACCAAGACCTGTCCTTCCGAAAGGCTTTATCATATATGGCGATCCGGAAAAGGAGGAGAACTTCACCATAGGAATTAATGGTGCTGAAGGAGACGTGACATATAAATATCACATCCAGGTCCTTACAAAAGGAGATTTCAACATCCCACCAATGGAAGTCACTTATTTTGATCCTAAAAGCGAGCAATACGTCACCCTGACCTCAAACCAAAACAAGATAAAGGTATTAAAAGACCCATCCATTAAGGATGTAAATGATGATCCAGAAAGTTCAGAAAAAGATGACAGCGATGAATTGGTTTTGAATGCTAAAGAAGAAGATCCATCCGGACATTTTAGCTGGCACTCCATATTACTTTTTGGTTTACCTACTCTTTCACTTGCCTTTCTTTTGCTTTTGATCTTACGAGTTAAAAAGAAAAAGGAGGAAACGATGCCCGATACACCTGAAATACCTGTAATTGACCACAATAAAAATATTCGGGACCATTTCAGACAAGCAGTAAATACTATTTCGTCGAATGACCTAGAGTTTTACACTCATATTCAGAAATGTATTCATCTACTCTTTTTAGATCAAATGAAATTGTCAGAAGGAGTATTGACGAAAGAGCAGATACTTGATTGGCTGACCAAAAACGATCAGGAAGAAAAAACAGAAGATGTCTCCCGAATTTTCAGTGCCATTGAGATCTCCAAGTACGGAATAGCCTCTTCCAGTGAGGACAAAGAAACCTTGCTTAATCAATTGAGTTCCCTACTTAAATCTTTCAACTATTCCGTAGGCTGATTAGATGTCGTAACTTTGCACCATGCAACGCAAGAAAAATATCCGGGAGCTTTCCGAAGATGAATTGATCCAGGCAATACTGGATCTTGGAGAAAAGAAATTCAGGGCTTCCCAAATTATTGATTGGTTGTGGAATAAGCAGGTAGCTTCTTTCGATGAAATGCAAAATGTACCAAAGGGCTTGCGCAGCCAGCTGGAGGAACATTTTTTTATCGATAAAATAGTACTGAGTGATCAACAGATCAGTAAAGACAAAACGATCAAATGTGCCTACGAAACCTTTGATAAACGAGTCGTAGAAGGTGTTTTAATACCTACATCCAGTAGAACAACGGCATGCATCTCCTCTCAGGTTGGCTGCAGTCTTTCATGTAAATTCTGTGCAACAGGAAAATTAAAGCTATTAAGGAATCTCAGTCCGGGTGAAATCGTTGATCAAGTGAGCTCGCTTCGGGACATGGCACTTGAGAAGTACAATACACCACTAACCAATATCGTGTATATGGGAATGGGAGAGCCGCTGCTCAATTACAGAAACATGATGTCATCCATCCACTGGATCACTTCTGATAAAGGGCTTGGAATGTCTCCAAAGCGTATTACCGTTTCTACTGCAGGAATAGCTAAAATGATCAAAAAGATGGGAGATGACGATGTAAAAGTCAATCTCGCACTTTCACTTCACGCAGCAAATGATCGCAAAAGAAGTGAGATCATGGAAATAAATGATACAAACAACCTATCTGTTTTGACAGAGGCGCTGCAATATTTTCATGAAAAAACAGGAACACGCGTGACATTCGAATATATCATCTTCGACAAATTCAACGATTCACTGGAAGATGCCGCAGAATTAGCCGCATTTGCACGTTGTGTCCCTTGCAAGATCAATATTATTGAATACAACCCGATCGATGACGGAGAGTTCCAACGCGCTTCATCGCAAAAAACAGATGCATTTGCCAAGTTCCTGGAAAGTAAAAATCTTGTTGTAAATGTCCGTCGTAGCAGAGGTAAGGACATCGATGCTGCATGCGGCCAATTAGCCAATAAAAACAAGGCTCTTAAGGAAGATGAACGTGTGTTAAAAGTTAAGTAATTCACACATTTGACAATACAAGAATGAACTTTTTATCGTTCCTTTGCAACCTCTATCTGAAAATAAGAGTCTATACATCGAATTAATAACTGCTATGAAGAAATATATCACATTAATTGCACTTTTGATCAGCAGCCTTAACCTAATGGCACAAAATGCTGTGGAGCTCGGAAAATTGAAAAAAGAATGGACTGAGCTGGCAAATCAAAACGGATTAGTTATCGAAGGACAATTGACATCCTGCAAATTGGAAGGTGTTGATAAACCATTTGATTACGTATTTTTTAAATTGAGCAATACAACGGATGAAGAGATCAGCTTTTCATTCAGTGCTGCTGTAAACTACTCAGATGGTACTTGTGCCGGTTGTGAGGAAAGTATCGAAAATACAAGAACGTTTACAATAGCTCCGAACACAACGATCATTGGAGATTGCAACGCTTCAGAAGGAAGAGTTTCTGTGTTGATCAGAAACCCATATCAAAATACATTTGGAATCGAGCCAATCTCTGTTGAGATCATAAACCTAGAAGTAAAATAAGATGAAAAAGATATTTGCATTACTCTCATTTATTCTATTTGGTGCTGTATCGGTAGAAGCTCAGGTGTGTAACGTTTTTGTTACTCCTTTAGACACTACGATCTGTCCCGGTGATTCAGTTTTAATTACGGGAGCTGCATCAATAACAGCAACAGGTCAATCATATAACTTTGACTTCGGAATTCTACCTCCGGGATGGTCAACAACTGGTGGTCAAAACTATGGTCAACCATGTGGTGCGAACCCTTCAGGGACCAACTATTACTGGGCATCAACGGCTGGTACTGCAACTCCAACAATCGGTACACCTGCTTTTGATGTGAGTTGTGGAGGATTCATAACGTTCGACATGGTATATTCTATCCAAGGTCAAGCAGCTCCATGTGAAGGACCAGATCTTGCGAACGAAGGAGTGGAATTACAATATAGTACCGATGGTGGTTTAACATGGATCACGATTGTATATTATAGTCCAGGGGGATATGAACTACCTGCTAATCCCGGGACGACAACCAGCGTTGTAAGCTCTCCATATATTACAAACTATACTTCTTGGAGTAGCTTTAATGTTCCGATTCCTCAAGCAGCCATGACTACGGGAACTATGTTTCAATGGATCCAGGTGAACTCTTCTGGATCATCATTCGATAACTGGGGATTGGATAACATTTCGGTAAATGCCGGGCCATGTAACAGTGCTACGATCAACTGGTCTAACGGTTTACAGGATACTACGTTCTTTTACGCTGCGCCGACATCTGACACTGCTTTTGTTGCTTACGTTTATGACACACTGGGTAACTTCCAATGTCAATCAGATTCGATCTTTATAACAGTTAACACAGCTTCACTAACCTGGAACCTCGTGGATACTGTTCTGCGTCAATGTCCGAATGACACTATTCCGGTTGAAGTACTAAACCTTGCAAATGCCAACGGTCCATATTCATTTACATGGTCTACCGGAAGCACGACGAATCCAACCAATATATGGTCGGAAGATCAGAAGCAAGACACTATTATTTATTACGTTGAGATCGAGGATGGCTGTGGTTATCTCTACGACGACAGTGTCGTCATGGTCGTGAATCAGACGTTAAATATTGATACCCTACTTTCATACCCTTCATCTGCTTGTTTACCAACGGGTGCTGCTTCGGCGTTTGTGTCGGGAACAACAACAACTGTTGGACAGCCATTCTACAATTGGACGGGGCCAGGTAATCCGGGGTCATATAGTGTTGATGCAACCGTTATCACAAATGTTCCTTCTGGATGGTATTACTTTACTGTTACTGACGATGTTTGTACTGAATCAGATAGTATTTTCATTGATATTGAAAATCCTCCTATTGCAAGTTTCGTAGGATCGCCTACTTCAGGTTGTACTCCGCTTAATGTTACTTTCACAAACAATAGTCAGAATACATCTTCTTATACCTGGGATTTCGGTAATGGAAATGTGTATAACGTAAATGATATGTCTCCTCAGTCAGAAACGTTCATTTCGAGTTCAGTTGTAATGCTGATCGCTTATGACAATCAAAACTGTGCAGATACGGCATACGTAAGTATTGATGTTATCCCTTGTGGATGTACTGACCCTCTTGCGTTGAACTACAATCCATTAGCAACAATTGATGACGGAAGTTGTATCTTACCTACTCCAACGGTTGTAGCTCCAAACGTGTTTACACCAAACGGCGACAATGAAAATGACCTTTTCGTTCTGAACACAACGAATGCGAAAAACATTGAGTTGACGATATTGAACAGATGGGGTAATATCATGTATGAAAGCAGTGGTGTTAATCCTGCGTGGGATGGAAAATCTCAAGGTGGAGCAAATGCTCCTGAAGGAACATACTTCTACAAATATGTCATTACAGGTTATTCTGATGAGGTACTTGAAGGGCATGGATTCCTTCAATTAATCAGAGATTAATTCCCGGACATTTATTATACTGAAAGAGGTCGCATGTGATGTGACCTCTTTTCTTTTTGAACAGTTGCTATTTAAGCCCTGTCTACTTGTATATTTGTAGTATGATGAAGGTAAAGGAGATCATTGATCCCGTTTCTGTTGAGATGGATGAATTTGAAATCAGATTCCGGGAGAGTCTGGCGTCGAATGTATCCCTACTCGACAAGGTGACTCATTATGTTGTGAAGCGCAAAGGGAAACAAATGAGACCGCTATTCATTTTTCTATGCTCAAAAATGCTGGGTGAAGTGAATAACAGAACCTATGACGCCGCTACGTTGATCGAACTGCTGCATACGGCAACTCTTGTTCACGATGACGTAGTAGATGATGCAAATGAACGCAGAGGATTTTTCTCTGTGAATGCGCTTTGGAAGAATAAGATCGCTGTCCTTGTGGGTGATTACATGCTTTCAAAAATTCTCATCCTATCCATCGAAAAGAAAAACACAGATATCCTGGAAGTTGTTGCAAGAGCTGTAAAAGAGATGTCGGAAGGTGAATTGCTTCAGATCGAGAAAGCGCGACGTCTGGACATTACAGAGGATGTCTATTACGACGTTATTCGTCAGAAAACAGCCTCGTTAATCTCTTCGGCATGCGAAGTAGCTGCTCTCAGTTCAGACAGGATGGAAGAGCGTAATAACATGAGAGAATTCGGTGAATTGGTTGGTATGGCTTTCCAGATAAAAGATGACATATTCGATTATGGAGATCCAGGGGATATTGGCAAACCTACAGGTTCTGATATTCGTGAGCGGAAAATGACCTTGCCACTCATCTATGTTTTGAATAATGCTCAACCTGAGGTTAGGAATGAGCTCATTAACATTGTGAAAAATCACAATGAAAATCCTAAGAAAGTAAAACGAGCGGTAGACCTCGTCATCAAAAATGGTGGGATCGACTACGCACATGGTAAAATGTTGGAATTTAAGAAACGAGCACTCGATTTGATCGAAAAATATCCCGATTCCGATGCCAAACGAAGTCTTCAGGGATTAGTAGAATATACCACTGAACGGAACAAATAAAAGATGAAAATTTTATACTACTTAATAGCTGGAATGCTACTTCTTTCCTGTGGTCAGGAGGAGCAGGAAAAAGTCAATGAAGTAAAACCAACTGAACCGGAAGAACTTGTTGAGATCTCAAATAACATATACCGAGAGTACTATCCTGGAAAAAAACAGGTGAAATTCGAGGGAATGCAGGATGATGATAAGCAAAGACACGGTAAGTGGTCATTCTATAACGAAAAAGGCATTGAAATAACTGTTACGTACTATGATCACGGAAAAAAACATGGTCACAGTATTGTAAAATACCCGAATGGTGTAGTATATTATTACGGTGAGTACCAGAATGATAAGATGGTAGGTGTCTGGAAGACATTTGATGAAAACGGAAAACTTATCACTGAAAAAGACTACGGATATCCAACTAAAAATTAATTGGCTAAAATTCCTCCACATATCATTGATGACATCATGTCGACTGCTCGAATCGAGGAGGTGATCGGAGAATTTGTAAATCTAAAGAGAGCCGGATCGAACCTGAAGGGTTTAAGTCCATTCACGGATGAAAGAACACCATCATTTGTTGTTTCTCCGGCAAAACAAATATTTAAATGTTTCTCCTCCGGAAAAGGTGGATCTGTGGTTACTTTTCTGATGGAAAAAGAGCATTTTTCCTATCCGGAAGCACTTCGATGGCTGGCTGACAAATATGGGATCCAGGTACCTGATGAAGAACCTGCTACACCTGAAGAGCAAGCCAAAATTTCAGAAAGAGAGAGTCTTCATATTATAAATGATTTCGCCAGAGATCATTTTGTAGAAACTCTGCACAATACAGACGAAGGGAAAAATATTGGACTCAGCTACTTTATCGAAAGAGGATTTCGTCCGGAGATCATAGAAAAATTTCAGCTCGGCTATTGTGTCTCAAAGGGTAAATCATTTACTGAACATGCTATCGAAAAGGGATACAAGCTGGAATATCTCGAAAAAGTAGGTTTAACTAAGACCAAAGAAGATAGACACTTCGACTTTTTTCGAGGAAGGGTTATGTTTCCCATTCACAGTGTAAGTGGAAGAGTCCTAGGCTTCGGTGGTAGAACGTTGATGGCTGACAAAAAAATCGCCAAGTACTTCAACTCACCTGAAAGCATCATTTACAATAAAAGTCAGATCCTTTACGGCCTCTATTTTGCAAAGTCTGACATTATAAAATATGACAACTGCTACCTGTGTGAAGGATATACGGATGTAATTTCGCTATCTCAGGCCGGGATAGAAAATGTTGTTTCTTCCTCGGGAACTGCTCTTACGAAAGAACAGATCCGTCTTATAAAGAGATATACCAAGAACATTACTATTCTTTATGATGGTGATGCCGCCGGTATTAAAGCTTCATTTCGCGGAATTGATCTCATCCTTGAAGAGGGCATGAACGTAAAAGTCGTTCTTTTCCCTGATGGCGAAGATCCCGACTCATTTGCTAAGAAATCAAGCACAAGTGAGCTCGAAGAGTACATTAGAGATCACGCACAGGACTTTATCTCTTTTAAAGCAGACGTACTTTTAGGAGAAGGATCTGAAGATCCGATCGTACGTGCCGGACTGATCCGTGAGATCATTGAATCAGTAGCTCTCATTCCGGATCAGATCATGCGAAATGTGTACCTCAAAACCATCTCGGAGCGATTCGAAATGAACGAGGATATTCTTCAGAGCGAGCTTCAAAAATTGCGAAGAGATCATATGGCGCGGGAAATGAATGCGCCCGAGATAAGAGAGATTCCAATTGCAACCCAAGGTTCGCCTGAGCAAGCGACTACCTCCGATAAAAAGCCGGACAATGAGATCGACCATAGCGAACACGATCTTATGCGTATTTTGATCGAATACGGTTCTGTCGAAATGTCTTTTGAAGAGCAAAACAGCGCTGGTGAACCAGAGAATGTTACTACGACAGTAGCAGAGTTCATTCTACATGATCTGAATACCGATGAACTTGTTTTTCAAACACCAGTTTTCCAAAGAATTCATGGGATCATTTCAGATGCTATTTCTGAAAACACCTTCTTGAAACCAAGCTATTTCTTGAAATCCGAAGATCAGGATATTGTCCGCTTTGTGAGCGACATTGCGATTAAAAACCATGAGTTGAGTCAAAATTGGCTAACAAAATATGGTATTTATACTAACTCGGAACGCGACAAGATCAAGCAAGCTACAATCAGTTCCTTATTTATTTTCAAAGTCCGAAGAGTGGAAAAGGAAATCGAAGAACTACAGAATAAATTACGAGAAAAAGGAAATGATCTAGATGATGAAGCTTTGCGAGACATTCTTTCTCAGCAAGTTTTACTCGAAAATGTAAAGAAGGTGATCGCAGAAAAACTTGGTCGTATTGTACTTCGTTAGATCAGTTTCGCCTTGTACATACGAATAGTGTTCTCCAGTCCAAAATAGAGAGCATCTGAGATCAATGCATGTCCTATAGATACCTCAAGCAGACCATTTATATGTTGATTGAAGAAATGTAAATTCTCCAGACTAAGGTCATGTCCCGCGTTGATTTCCAAACCTAATTCATTCGCTAGGTCAGCCGCTTTAACGTACGGAGCAACGGCTTTATTAGGATCAGACTTGAAGTCGTGCGCAAATGGTCCTGTATACAATTCAATCCTGTCTGTTCCTGCATGTTGCGCATATTCAATGTTTACCAGCTCCGTATCTACAAAGATCGACGTCCGGATTCCCATAGATTTGATTTCATCAATAATACGCTTTAACTCTTCTTGTCGTCCTTTCGTATCCCAACCCGCGTTGGATGTCAAAACATGCGGAGGGTCAGGTACTAAAGTTGCTTGGACAGGTTTTACCTCTCTTAATATTTTCATGAATCGCTCATCCGGATATCCTTCAATATTAAATTCAGTTGTCACTACCTCAGACAACTCATAAACATCTTTCAGTGTAATGTGACGCTCGTCAGGTCTTGGATGAATCGTAATACCATCTGCTCCAAATAATTCGCAATCCTTTGCAACTTTGACAACATCAGGTGTATTCTCTCCTCTTGCATTTCGAAGGGTAGCGACTTTATTGATATTTACACTCAATTTACAATTTGACATGAGGCACATTTTTTGAGACAAAAGTAGAAACTTGATGAGTAATATAGTACTTTCGTATAGTAATGATTGCAAGAGATTTAATTACAGAAGAAATTCCTCCTTTAGTTCATACCGATACAGGAGAAAAAGCCTTAAGCTGGATGGAAGAATTCAAGGTTTCTCACCTTCCTGTACTTAAGAATGGAAATTTTGTCGGAGTTGTCTCGGAATCAGACGTTTTGGACAAACTTGATGTCGATGAAACGCTGGATAAATTGTTTCAACATTTGCCGAGACCATATGTGATTGAATCCGATCATATTTATCAAGTACTTTCGAAAATAGCTGAATTAAAATTGAGTGTAATTCCAATTCTTAGCGAAAAAGAAGAATACTTAGGTTGTACCAGCGTTCACCATTTGCTTACGGTTATTGCCAATACTGGAAGTATCAAGGAAAATGGGGGTATACTCGTACTTGAAATGGCAAGATCCGATTACAGTATGGCTCAAATCGCTCAGATCGTGGAAAGCAATGATGCCAGAATTCTTAGTTCGTACATCATGTCTTCTCCTGATTCTACAAATATTGAAGTTACATTAAAGATCAATAAGATCGAATTGGATCGTATAATTCGGACATTCGAACGATACGATTATATCATTAAGGCATCTTTTCAAAAGAGCAGTTTGGAAGATGATATGAAGTTCAGGTACGACGCTCTTATGAACTTCCTAAATATGTAATCATGAATGTTGCCGTATACGGAAGAAAGGTCAATAAGCAAGACATCCAGTTCTACAATGAATTCCTCGGAATATTAAAAGATTTTGGGTGGAATCCGATAATCGAAAAACAACTGAAGGAAGCTCTCGTAAAAAAAGCGGGACTACCGGAAAGTGTAGATGAGTTCACGAACCATAATGATCTGAAAAAAGGAATTGATCTTAGCTTCAGTATTGGAGGAGATGGTACATTTATTCAGAATGTAAAGTTTATACGAGATAGCGGAATACCTGTACTCGGTGTAAACACAGGAAGACTCGGGTTTCTTGCGAATATCTCAAAAGACCACCTGGAAGAAGCAATGGAATTGGTTCGTAAGAAGGAATATTCTCATCAATTGAGATCCTTGATCAGGGTTGAAACTGAAAATAACCTATTCGGTGATGAGAATGTGGCGCTGAATGAGTTAACACTTCAAAAAAAGGATACTTCCTCTATGATCACCGTTCATGCCAGCTTGGAAGGAAAGTATCTCAATTCATACTGGGCGGATGGACTTATTGTCGCAACACCATCCGGATCAACGGCTTATAGTTTAAGTTGTGGAGGTCCAATTGTGACTCCGGGTTGCCAGGTACACATACTAACACCTATTGCTCCGCATAATTTGAATGTGAGACCTATGGTTGTTCCTGATCATATGCCAATTAAATTGAGCGTGGAGGGAAGAGACCGTAAATACCTCATTTCACTGGATGGTTTATCTAAACAGATCAGCCAAAAAGAAGAGGTTATTATTACAAAAGCTGAATACATGATCAATGTGATCAAATTCGAAGACAACAACTTCCTGGATACAATTCGTAACAAAATGCTTTGGGGTATTGATAAGCGCAATTGAAAAGTACGGCAGGGACTTTGTTAATTTGGTTTATTAACTTTATAGCACTAAAACAATTTTCAATGAAAAAATTCTTGAACCTCTTACTCTTGATCCTTCTTTTTCAGCCATTCGTTCAGGCACAAAAAGACGGAAAAGCGAAAAAACCAAAACTGGAAAATGGAATGTACGCTGAATTTACAACTTCCAAAGGCGTAATTCTTTGTATGTTGGAATTCGAAAAAACACCAATGACCGTGGCTAACTTTGTTGGTTTGGCGGAGGGTGATTTTAAGATTGATACCCTATCATTTGATAAACCTTTTTATGATGGTCTTAAATTCCACCGCGTAATTGCAGACTTCATGATCCAGGGTGGTGACCCTCAAGGAAATGGTACCGGCGGTCCGGGATACAAATTCAACGACGAATTTGTTGACGATCTTAAACATACAGGACCTGGTATTCTCTCAATGGCAAATTCAGGACCTAATACAAACGGAAGTCAGTTCTTTATTACACATAAGGAGACTCCTTGGTTAGATGGGAAACATACGGTCTTTGGACATGTAATTGAAGGACAGGACGTCGTTAATGCTATTCAGCAGGACGATAAGATCATATCTCTTAAGATCATTCGTAGAGGTAAAGCGGCAAAGAAATTCAATGCCACAAAGACCTTCAATTCTATTTTCGAAGAATATCAGCGTGCAGCTGTTGAGAAACAGAAGTACATTGAAAAAGTTTCTGCGATGTCTCAGGAAGAGTTCAAAGCAATGATATTCGAAGAAGTAAAGAAAAAATATCCCAATGCAAAACAAACAGAAACCGGACTTGTTTATGTAATCGAAAATGAAGGAACAGGTGTAAAACCGGAAGCCGGAGCTAAACTGTCAGTTCATGTGAATGGAAATTTCAGATATGACGGAGGGAAATTCTTCTCTACATACGACAACAACCAACCGATGGACTTCCAGTATCAGGTACAACGCATGGTCCCTGGTTTTGAAGAAGGGCTAGCCATGCTTGGTAAAGGTGGAAAGGGTACATTCTTCCTACCTTATTTCCTGGCATACGGACCGCAAGGAAGACCTGGAGGAATTCCTCCTTATGCAGATCTGATCTTCGAAATCGAAGTACTCGAATTACAAAATCCTGAGGGTCATAATCATGATGGACATGATCACGACGGACACCAGCATTAAGATAAATTGATATAGAAAAGGCGAGCAATGCTCGCCTTTTTAATTTAATGACTATAACATATTGTAGGATTGCCCAATGTGAATGTTATCATTCCTCCGGCAAAAAAGTACCAATCCTTTGTCTTGGCATCCCCCCGTACTCCAAATCTGTCTCCACTCAAGGATCGATTCGCCAATTCAGCAGCTAGTGGTCCGTTTGCCGCTGCAAGCGCAACCGGATCGAGATAATTGGCTGAACCAACATCATCGATGTAATCCGTAAATGTTTTTCTAACACCGAATTCAAATCCAAGACCAACTCTTTTACCTAATGAAACTTTAGCACCTACACCAAATGGTAATACAACCTGAGTACGATTATATTGAGAGCTTGTACTAAGGTCAGAACCCTGACCTTCAGTCCCGATAGTTCTTAGTTCAACCTCATCACCCCCATCAGTCTTGGTCATGGGATTCATTCTGAACACTCCTAACTGCGCCATCAAGTATGCCGTACCCTTGTACCTGTCATGTCCGAGCTGGAATGGAAAATAACTGAACTCCACCCCCAACGCTCCTTCAAAAATGTTCGAGTAAAAATTCAAATTTCTATCGCGTCTCATTGCACTAGTGGATAAAGCATCATCTCCTTCAAGCTGTGCATAAATGAAATTTGCACGCACACTTAATCTGGAATGTACATTGTACCGATAAACCAATCCTCCAGCTAAATTAGTACCTCGGAAAGGTACATGCGGGTTGAGATCCCCCATATAAAATGAACCCCCTACAATCGGTCCAAGCTCAGAACGGGACATGGCAGTGTGAAATTGTGCATTCACCTGCAAAGTCAGTAAAACGGATAGAATTAAGATAAGATCTCTCATACTGTATAAGGAACGCAAAGTTAAATCAAAAATTGTTTAACCCAAAAGAGAAAG
>SBGS01000107.1 GCA_006226555.1 Bacteroidota bacterium | reverse complement strand
TTGACGTTGAAACGTGGACAACCATGTGACCCTGCGAACGCAGGATTCAAATAGATCGGATTCGCGTAGAACTGCGTGAATTGTGGATCCTGTGCCTGTGACACACTACTGATCAACAACATTCCCAAAATCAAAATCCTCTTCATACCCTTACAAATTTGAAAGTCGTCTTCCGAAGCGACTAGTTTTACCATTTATCCTTAGCGATAATTGATGTGATAATAAACTCTTATCCATAGCTATACTCTTTGAATAATCAGCTGTATAACTCAAAGTGAATTGCTTGAACTTCATTCCTATGCTAGCTATTGGTTCTGCTTGTGATGAAACCGCAGCTCCGAATGTGAACCAATTCCATTGCAGGTTCGCTCCTGCATATAACATCTCCCTACCCTCAAATACATTCATTACGACATAAGGTGATAAACGCAGATTTTCTCTGTTGTTCTCCCAATCCGTTCCGATTGTCGCTGTAAAGTTGACACTCGTTCTTCTTTGCTGGTTCCAAGAATTATTGTAAATATTATCCTGGTGGCGGAATACATTGTCTGCATTGATACCCGCAAAGAACCACTTCGTATTTACCATTAGCCCCAAACCAAGATCCTTATACCAAAGCTGACGACCAATAGGTTGTTGTCCTTCAGGATAGAAATCATAATTAATTCCGGGCTGCATTTCAACAGTCTCTAGTCCTGAAACCCTGTTATAGTCCAACAATTTTGCACCCATCTTAAAGCGCACTGAAGGCTCAATTGAAAAATACCTGTTCACAGAGAATTTAGGCGCGTATGTTAAAGCAATACCTCCGTGTTGAATTCCTCCATTGTGGAATGTCGAGTGATACATCTGCATTCCAAGACCACCTCGTATTGCGTAAGAATACCCATCGATGTTTACGGTATTCATGTACTGTTCTTGTTCAGTACCCAAAAACTGCACACGGCTCAAGGTTTGAACCCTTGTCGTTAATAAACCGCCAACCGCCGAAAAATTAATATCCTGTGCTGTCATCCCGGGAAGACCATACTGAGGATCTCTTGAATTTTTAAGAGCAATCGGATTGTCCATCATTCGTTGTATCGTTCTTCCGAGCGTTCTTAATTTATCACTGAACGAACGCTTGTAATCACTGGATGATGCAGAGTGTTCGTTGGCATGTACTCCAACTGGTGTAGGAGAAGCATACCAATCAATAACCTCTGCCGGTCTGGTATCAATATTATTCTCCTCTGTTTCCGCATAGAATGATTCCGTAACAGAAGCTTCTGTATTCATTTCAACGCCTACGTTTGTTGACTTATCTGAATTCTTTGGTTCAAAATAATTTGAAGTACCGCTTTCCGATGAAACCGCCATTTCTGTCAAGTTTGACTCAAATGAGCTTGAACTTGAACGACTAGTTTCGACATTTGAAGCAACAGCTGCATCAACCCGCAATCTCTGATTTTCTGCTTCAAGCGTAGCAACTTGATTCTCCAATTCTCTTAGTCGATTTTTTAGTGCCGTAGCTTCATAAGCATTATCCGATTCAACTTTTAGTAGTTGATCTTCCTCTGAGGTACCATTGCTTGCCGCAAACTTAATTCCAGCTTCATCGATCGTGTTTGGCAATAAGAACAAGAATAGTACGATAAGTACTGTCAACGCTGCAGACAATTTCAAACCAACATAAGAAGGTTCTTTAATCAATGCCTCCGTGTGAGGATAATCAGTATTGACAGGTGATACTTTAGCAGCCTTCCAGGCATCCAACTCGACATCAAGCTCTGGATGCAGAAATAAAAACATCTTAAGTTGCTCGATCTGCTCAGGGCTTAAATTCCCCTCCGCATACTCGAATAACCAAAGATCAATATTTTCAAAATCCGGTCGACTCATGCCAATTCCATCAATTCTTTTAGCTGCTTCTTCAATTTCTTGCGGGCTCTGAACAGATAAACCTTAACTTGAGGTTCCGAAATTTCAAGGATCTCACCGATCTCTTGATACGTATACCCTTCAAGGTCTCTGAGTAAAACTATACTCTTTTGCAAAGGTGGTAGAAATGCAACTGCTTTGTCAATGATCTCTCTCGCTTCAAACTGACGTTGAGAATCTGTTGACCTCTCATTCGATGTGATCTCGTTTGAAAGATGCATACGATCCTTTTTCATCATAAAGTTGATCATCGCATTGTGAGCAGTAGTGAACATCCAGCTTTTGGACTTTTCAAAATCCACCTTTTTTCTGTTTAGCCAGAGCTTTTCAAAAACATCCTGAACAATATCCTGTGCATCATGCTCTGATCGCATGAATTTGTATGCATAACCATATAGGTTACCTGCATATTGACGCACTACGATATTGTACTCGTGTCTTTTCAAACTCTTTCCCTTTGAACAGCTAAAACAATTTAGGCTTTGGCTTTGTTACACTAATAACCCACTTTTTATGCATTATGGTACATTTTATTTAACACCTTTAGCAGTTATATACTTTTGTCGAACAAATCGGTATTTCTGTCGAACATTTTTTTCGTGTATTTTAACTATATTCATATCAAATATTTGAACCATGCTTGACGCACAAAGACTTTTTGATCTACCGTATCTGCAATTATCGAAGTACCCTAACCCTAAAATGTTCGTTTCCAAAAGGAATGGAAACTGGGAAGGAGTTTCAACCGAAGAGTTCTTAGAAGACTGTATGAAAGTCTCAAAAGGATTACTTGCACATGATGTACAACCTGGAGACAAAGTGGCTATTGTATCTCCTACCAGATACGAATGGAATGTAATGGATATTGCTATTCAGCAGGTGGCAGCAATCGTGGTACCTATCTATCCAAATATTTCGGCGAACGACTATCGCTATATCTTTAATGATGCAGGAATTAAGATCTGTGTTGTTGCTGATCAGGAGATCGCTGAAAAAATAGATTCAGTGAGGGCGGACATACCTTCTTTACAGCATATGTATGCATTTGACAAAAGTACATTAGCTGAGGATTGGAATAACATTAAAGTGGGAGGCGACTTGATCAGTGAAGAAGCCGTAAAGGAGCGTATGGCTATCCCAAAAATTGATGATCTGGCGACTATAATTTACACTTCTGGCACTACCGGAAATCCAAAAGGAGTGATGCTTTCACATAAAAATATATTATCTAATGTTGAAGCATGTATCGAACCCATTCCGGCTGATCAATATTCCAGAGTTCTTTCATTCCTGCCTGTTTGTCACATTTATGAAAGAATGTTGCATTATCTCTACATATACCTGGGTTGTTCCATTCATTTTGCAGAATCTATGGAGACCATTGGAGATAATATTAGGGAAGTCAAACCTCATGTATTTACAGCCGTACCGCGTTTGATCGAAAAAGTATTCGATAAGATCATGGCGAAGGGTGATGAACTTACGGGTATAAAGCGTGGATTGTTTTTTTGGGCAGTAAAGGTTGGAGAAGCCTACGATACGGTTAATCGAGGATTCATCTATAACATTAAACTCTGGATAGCAAGAAAGCTCATCTTTAAAAAATGGCAGGAAGCTCTTGGTGGTGAAGTAAGAGCTATTGCAAGCGGTTCAGCTGCATTGCAACCGAGATTAGCCAGAATATTCCTCGCTGCGGATATTCCTATTTTGGAAGGTTATGGATTAACAGAGACATCTCCTGTTTGTTCGGTAAACTCTTTCGTGAAAGGAATCAGAATAGGTACTGTTGGACCACTAGTGGACGGTGTTTCAGTTAAGATCGCAGAGGATGGAGAAATTCTTGTGAATGGTCCTAATGTCATGATGGGTTACTACAATTTACCTGAACAAACTGAGGAAGTTCTGAAAGATGGCTGGTTTCATACCGGAGATATCGGAGAATTTGTTGAAGGAAAATTCCTAAAAATCACTGATCGCAAAAAAGAGATCTTCAAAACAAGTGGTGGTAAATACATCATTCCACAGGCAATGGAAAATAAATTCAAAGAATCCCGTTTCATTGAGCAGATCATGATAATTGGTGAAGGCCAAAAATTCCCTGCTGCCATGATCGTTCCATCGTTCGCATTTATAAAAGAATGGAGCAAACGTAAAGGTGTTGATCTGGACGCTGCTTCAAATGAGACAATTTGTGCAGACAAACGTGTTATCGAGCGTATTGAGAAGGAGATCGAGATCTACAACGAACAATTCGGTCAATGGGAAAAAGTGAAGAAATTCGAACTGTTACCGAATGAGTTTACTGTTGAGGGCGGTGAACTTACACCAACACTTAAGTTCAAGAGAAAGATCATACTGCAGAAGTACAGCGATGTTTATGATCGTATTTACTGCTAATCTATTTCGGAACAACTAGGGTAACCTTCACTCTCACGTGATGAAATTGCGGATAGTGGGTTCCTTTCTCGAATTTTACCGTTTTGAGATAATTTCTAACACTCACTTTCGTAGGTGTACTTTTTATAGTTGACTCAACCAGCGTCAGCCCTGTAACATTGCCTTCTCTATCCACGGCAAGCTCGTACACAACATATCCGTTTGCAGTGCCTTCCTGCACAAACTTGATATCTGTAATGGCCTTTCTACCCTCCTCTATGAGCGTACCACTCACCAATTGAGCATTTGAAGAAAATCCAATGAAAAGAAAAAGAAAGGCTAGTAGTTTCATGTTGTGTGTTTTTACGAAGCTAAACAATATTTTATATCTCAGGCAATTTTGCCCCAGTCCGGTTTTGTTTGCAATATATGTACCAGTTTCTTCCTTAACCAGAAATGCTCAGGTTTACTCAAGTTCGGATCTGATTCTAGGATAGCTATTGCTTTTTGACGAGCAATAGAAACAATGGGGCCATCCTTTGTAAGATCGGCGATGCGTAAATTCATCAGACCACTTTGCTGCGTACCCATGATATCTCCGGGTCCACGAAGTTTAAGATCTACCTCAGCAATCTTAAAACCATCATTCGTTTGTACCATTGTCTGTACGCGCTTCTGACTTTCCTTCGACAATTTATCACCCGTCATTAAAATACAGTAAGATTGCTCTGCTCCTCTTCCCACTCTTCCACGCAACTGATGGAGTTGAGACAACCCAAATCGTTCTGCACTTTCAATCACCATTACCGATGCATTCGGAACATTGACCCCAACCTCAATTACAGTCGTGGCTACCATGATCTGAGTTTCACCCCGAACGAAACGATTCATTTCAAACTCCTTTTCTTCCGGCTTCATTTTTCCATGCACAATGCTCACCCTGTAATCAGGTAGTGGAAATGCTCTGGAAATAGCATTAAAACCGTCCATCAGATTATTGAAATCCAGTGTTTCAGATTCGCTGATCAAAGGATAAACAAAATAAACCTGTCTACCTTTTTTGATCTCCTCTCTTATAAATCCAAATACCCTTAAACGACCACTCTCATAAGAATGGGTTGTTGTAACAGGCTTCCTTCCTGGAGGCATTTCATCGATAACAGACACATCGAGATCACCATAATACGTCATCGCTAATGTTCGCGGTATCGGTGTTGCTGTCATGATCAGGATGTGTGGAGGAACTCTGTTTTTCTTCCACATTCTAGCTCTTTGTGCCACTCCAAAACGATGTTGTTCATCTATTACGACAATTCCTAGATCCTTAAATTGAACTGTCTTCTCAAGTAAAGCATGTGTGCCAATCAAAATATCAATGTCGCCGGATAGCAAACCTTCATGAATGCGTTCCCGATCTTTCTTTTTCGTAGAGCCGGTTAGTAAGGCCACCTCTATATCCATTTCTTTCAGATCATCACGAATGGATTCATAATGTTGTTGCGCCAAGATCTCTGTCGGCGCTATCATTGCAGCCTGATATCCATTATCCAGTGATAACAGCATAGTCAGTAAAGCCACTAATGTTTTTCCGCTCCCAACATCTCCCTGTACCAATCTATTCAAATGATGCCCTGAATTGACATCTGCACGAACCTCCTTTAGAACGCGCTTCTGAGCATTGGTCAGTTCATATTTCAAATGGGACTTATAAAAAGTATTGAAGTGATCTCCTACAACCTCAAATCGGTGTCCTCCCAGCTTTTGACTTGAAACAATTTTACGAAGCAACAACTCCAGCTGCAGTAAAAGCAGCTCCTGAAGTTTGAACCTGAACCTTCCCATCTTTGCATCATCCAACTGAACGGGATGATGAACCATATGGATCGCTTTCAACTCAGGAGGAAGGTTGTAGTCCTTGACAATATCCCGTGGTATTTTTTCTTCAAATGAAAACGGTTGAAGCAATAGCTCAGAGATCAACTTTTCTATTCCTTTAGAATGTAAACCGTTAGCTGATAATTTTTCGGTTGATGGATATATCGGTTGAAGACCATTTCCGAGGTCAGAAGGATTGATTATTTCCGGGTGTGGCATACTCCACTTGCCTCCATACGCTTTTAAACGCCCATATATGACAACCTCTTCATTGACCTTCAAAGACGAACGGATCCAATTTATTCCCTTGAACCAAACTAGATTTATACTTCCTGTTTGATCCTGAAAGATTGCGTTCAGTCTTTTATTACGACCATGTCCGGTTTCATTTATACCAACTATCCTTCCTTTGATCTGAACAGGGCCATCCGCAGTTAAAAGACTATCGATCGTTTTGAAAGTAGATCTGTCTACGTAGCGAAAAGGGAAATAATACAGTAGATCTTTGAAGGTAGCAACTCCGATCTCTTTCTTTAAGAGCTCTGCCCTTTTTGGACCAACGCCCTTCAAAAACTCGATTGGTGTTCTCAGCAGATCATTCACAGAATAAAAATAAAAAATCCCTGAAGTCATACCTCAGGGATCATTTCTTTATTTCAAATTTATTTGGCTTCGTTATAAAGCTTCAATCCTTCCTCTAGCCAAGCCTCAAAGTCATCCTTGTTACTATGCGTCTCGAAAGAAGCCGGACCATTGGTTAGGTCTTCGCCATTTGGACCAAGCATACGGTAGTACGGTTGAGCTGTAATGTTGTACATCTGTATCTGGGCGATCCGCCATTTATCACCAACAGTTCTAATAGACATCTTACGACCTTCTATCTCCACTTCTCCCTGCTCTTCTTTCGGAAGTTCGACATTCTCATCTACGTAAAGTGAAACAACAACGATATCGTCTCTAAGCTTGTCGATAACACCCGGCTCACCCCATACGCTTTGCTCCATTTTTCTACAGTTAACGCAATTATGTCCAGTAAAATCAACAAACAAAGGCTTATTTACAGATTTCGCATACTCCTTCGCTTTATCCAAATCATGGAAAACCCAAAGATTTTGAGGTCCAAGGTGAGTTCCTTCCGGCCCATGCTCCTGAACATTTCCTCCGCCACTTTTCCCAACTCCCATTGGCGATTCGCTGTAGTGCATTGGAGGTGGGAAAGCATTGATCAGTTTCAATGGTGCACCCCACATTCCCGGGATCATATAGATCACAAATACCAATGACAAAATTCCAAGGAGTGTTCTTCCAACCGATAATCGTTCAACAGGACTATCGTGCGGTAGCTGAAGCTTACCAAATAGATACAACGTAAGGGCAGCGAAGACACCTATCCAGATCGCTATGAACACCTCTCTCTCCAACCAATGCAGCTGCCATGCAAGATCAGCATTAGACAAGAATTTAAATGCCAGAGCCAATTCAAGAAAACCTAAAACTACTTTCACTGAGTTCAACCAACCTCCTGAAGATGGTAATGAATTCATCCATCCAGGGAATGCTGCAAAAAGACCGAATGGCAGCGCCAATGCCAGTGAAAATCCGAACATACCTACAATTGGTGTCAATCCACCTGTTCTAGCTGCTTCAACCAATAATGTTCCAACTATCGGACCTGTACATGAAAAGGAAACCAAAGCAAGTACCAGCGCCATGAAGAAGATTCCTATCAAACCACCTTTATCTGCATTTTTATCCGCCTTATTGATCCATGAATTCGGCATTCTTATCTCAAATGCTCCCATGAAAGAAACAGCGAAGATGATCAGCAGAACAAAGAATACAATATTGAACCAAGGATTCGTTGACATCTCATTCAACAAACCTGCTGAACCCGTGAGCATAACCAGTAATCCAAGCAGCACATATATACCCACTATCGATGCTCCATAGATCGTGGCATTTTTAATCCCTTCCGCTTTGGTTTTACTTTGTTTAGTAAAGAAGCTTACTGTCATCGGTATCATTGGGAACACACAAGGTGTAAGCAGGGCCAATAATCCACTACCAAATGAAAGCAGGAAGATCATCCACACCGACATATTCGCTACATCTTG
>SBGS01000256.1 GCA_006226555.1 Bacteroidota bacterium | reverse complement strand
AAAACCTTTCCGCTGACTCCCGAACACCTGATGTTCACGAGGGTCTACAGCGAAGCGGATGGATTTTCAATTCATACGAAAGGAGCACCCGAACACGTGCTGAGCAAGTGCAATCATTTATCCACTGATGACCTTTCCGCGATCAATAATGCAATAGATAATGCTACTGAGAAGGGAGCAAGAGTTCTGGCTGTTGCTCATACTACATGTGAGGTATTGCCTGAAAACATCAACGATATCGATTTTTGTTTTTCAGGATTGGTGTCTTTTATAGACCCGATAAGACCTGAGGTTCCTAATGCCATCGAAGAATGCAGAACTGCCGGGATCAAGGTTGTGATGATTACGGGAGATCACCCCAAAACCGCAAGAAACATTGCGAAAATGATTGGGATGAGTGACCCTCTTGTTATGACAGGAGAGGAAATATCCGAGATATCAATTGACACCCTATCCGAAAGCATAAAGAACATTAATGTATTTGCACGGGTACGTCCCGAGCAAAAATTGCACATCGTTAGAGCTCTCCAAAGCAACAACGAAATCGTCGTAATGACAGGAGATGGTGTGAATGACGCACCGGCTCTCAAAGCGGCTGATATTGGTATCGCTATGGGATTGAAGGGAACTGACGTCGCAAGAGAAGCAGCCTCACTTGTACTCGTGGATGACAACTTTTCAAGTATTGTATCCGCTATACGTAGTGGACGAAAGATCTTCGACAATTTGCAAAAGGCAATGTCATATATTGTGGCTGTACACATTCCCATAATCGGCTTGGTGCTGGTCCCGGGATTTTTTCCTGAAATGCCCTTACTACTTCTTCCGGTGCACATTATCTTCATGGAGCTGATCATCGATCCGATCTGTTCAATAGCATTTGAAGCGGAACAAGAAGAAAAAGGCATAATGCAAAGACCTCCGAGAGATCCCGATCATTCCTTTTTCAGTAATAAACGTATACTTCACAGCGTTGCATCTGGATTATTTTTACTGGCATTAGTGCTCACCGTATTTTATATCGCTAAAACAGAAGGTCATACTGAGGATGAGATCAGAGCCATTTCCTTTGCCACGCTAATTACCGGTAATATTTTCCTGATCCTCACCTATCTTTCTCAAACCAGGAGTGTATTCCACATATTTACAGAGAGAAATCCTGCGCTTCTGCTTATTCTCGCAATTTCCATGATCGTGCTTTTTATAACGATCTCTGTAGAAAGCGTTCAACACCTTTTCCAATTCTCAAATCCCGGATATGGTCACTTTGGGATTTCTCTCGGAGTGTGTATATTAATGCTGCTAATTTTTGAAATCATCAAACTACTGCGCCTGAACCATCTAAAGTCTAAAAAATGATATACGATATTATTGGTTTTCTGGTCAGTGGCGCTATTATTTTCATCGCAGGTAAAAAACTGTCCTATTATGGTGAGCTTTTGTCTGATGTGACCGGTATGAGTAAAGCCTGGATCGGTCTGATCCTGATGGCAGCAGTAACCTCTCTACCGGAAATGATGGTTGGGATCAGCTCATCAATGTTCATCGGATCTGCGGACCTGGCAGTCGGAGACATCATAGGAAGTTGCGCATTTAATCTGGGGATACTTTCGATCATGGATTTGTTTACCACGAAAGACAAACCCCTTTTCAAAAATGTCTCACAAAGTCACATATTAGCTGCCTCTTTCGGGATCATCCTGATCGTTATGGCGGGACTTGGAATATTCCTGAATGAAAATTTCGTTTTCATTCCCTCTATTGGATTGTTCTCAATGTCTTTTGCGATCATCTACTTGATTTCGGTTCGGACGATCTATCGCTACCAGAGAGTGCATCCGCAAGTTTCAGAAGAAACAAAAAAGGATGGGCTGCCATCAAAAAGGAAAGTAATTCTAATGTATTTACTTTTTGCAGCAATTATCATTATAACTGCCTTTGGCTTACCTCATTTCGCTGATGGGATCGCAGAAAAATCGGGTCTTGGGCAAACTTTTGTTGGAACACTTTTCTTAGCCATTAGCACTTCCCTACCCGAGATAGCCGTTTCTTTGGCTGCTGTGCGATCGGGCTCTACGGATATGGCTGTTGGGAATTTACTAGGAAGTAATCTCTTTAATTTCTTTATCCTCTTTTTAGATGATGTCTTCTACTCGAAGGGATATCTTTTAAAAGATGCATCGGACAGCAACATAGTATCCATTTTCTTTGTCGTGCTGATGGCAAGTATTGCGATAATCGGTGTAATGTTTCCTCAGCGAGAAAAAAAGGTATTCATGGCAGCAGATACCTTCGTCATATTTTTGTTCTACGCCATCAATATGATCATCCTTTACAAACTGTCCTAAAAGAAAAAACCCCCGACGATCTGCCGAGGGTTTATCTGGTGGTGATGGACGGAATCGAACCGCCGACACAAGGATTTTCAGTCCTTTGCTCTACCAACTGAGCTACATCACCTCCTTTCAAAGAGCAATCCGAATCGGAATGCAGGCTGCAAAGTTATAAAGTTCTTTTTATTATCAAACATCCACGACGATTTTTTTATATCCTATCTTTGATGTCATCATGAACAAAGAACGGATTCTAGTAGTTGACGCAGGAAACACAGCTTTGAAATGTGCTGTATTTCAGGATGCTCAGTTAATCTATTTCACTCGACTTGACAAAAATGACTTTGGCGCATTAAATAGAATATATGCCGAAAATTTTTGTTCGGGTGTCGCAATTTCCAGTGTTCGTGATGAAGAAACAACCAACAATATTGTTCAGGGTTTGGAAGATTCTAATGTATTTCTTCTCAATTATCCCTATCTACTTCCATTTGGAATGCTATACAATACGCCCGAATTACTTGGGAAAGATAGACTATGTAATGCTACTGCTGCATATTATATGTCCAGCACTGATTATGCACTTTCAATTGATATTGGCACCTGTGTGAAATTTGATCTGATCGGTAAGGAAGACGGATATATGGGTGGATCAATTTCACCGGGAATTCAACTGAGATACAATGCACTGAATGATTACACGGATAATTTACCTCGATTACACGAAAAATCTAAAAACAAGCTAACGGGAACAACAACTGAAGAAAGTATACGTTCAGGTGTTATGATTGGAATAGAAGCTGAGATCAATAATATGATCGAGCAATATGAATCCAAATATGGTCCATTAACGATTTTTGTGACCGGAGGGGATTCTGCTTACTTTGATTTAGTCGCAAAAAATGGCATATTTGCACACGAAAATTTGACCCTGATTGGCTTATATCACTTATATACGTTTGCGCAACTTCATTAATATTATAGCTGTTTGCTTATTGATCCTGGCACCGAATGCCTACGGACAAAAGCTGACTCACTCGCCCTATTCATTTTACGGAATAGGTGAAGCCGGAGGTCTGGACAATGCTGTATTTTCAGCATTTGGAAACAACTTTGTTGGAATTCAGGACTCAACGATACTGAACTATTACAATCCTGCTTCATATAACTTGCTGGCGAAAGGGCAACCTCTTTTCTCATTCGGTATTTCGAGCAGATTATCCTTCTTTAATCAAGGAGAGGTTCAGGAATTTGCTATGACCTCAAGTATCCAGCATATTGTAATGGCCTTTCCGGTCAAAAAACATTTCGGACTTGCTTTCGGAGTTCGCCCGTTCTCGTCAAGAGGATATGATTTCTACTCGGGAGAGATGGTCAATTCGGATTCCATCGTATACAACTATTCCGGATCAGGAAATCTCAATGAAGTGTTCGCAGGTATTTCAACTGACCTCTTCAAACTAAAAAACACCCGTTTGGCAGTAGGTATGAATGCAGGTTATGTGTTCGGCGAAACAAAGAATGTGCGTAAATCTTTCATTTACTCTACAACGTCAGTTAATCCTCCGGGAGGAATCGATGAGCGTATTTCGCACTTGTCAACTTTTCATTACGACTTAGGATTTTATTTCGAACAGAATTACCGTAAACACACATTTGGTCTATCAGGTAGGATCGATCCCTCTCAGCAATTACAAGGTGATTTTGACTACAATTTGTTTTACTCAGGTAACGTCAATAATGAAAATGCATACGATACGATTAAGTCGAATAGCATTGACTCCTACGTTCAAAGTGCGTCATCTTACGAATTCGGTTTAACCTATAAATACATAATTGACCAGAACGCTCAAGGAACACGAAAACTAAAGTCTCAACTTTTGGTTGCAGCATCATACGGAAATACAGCATGGTCAGGATTTACTGCTCCATTCAATGATTCTCTTCCTTTTTCTGACGCTCAGAAAATTACCTTTGGCGTACAGTTCACTCCGGAAATCGACTTCTTTGAAAAAATGTCTACAACCAAATTCTACCAGCGTATACATTACCGTATTGGAGGATATATGAACACTTTGCCATACACGATCAATGGAAACCAGTTGACGGATAAGGCGCTTACATTTGGATTTGGTATACCGATCCCTACCATGAGATCTTTATCTTCTATAAATCTTGGTTTTGCTGTTGGAAATCGCGGAACATCGAACAGCAGTTCACTCAATGAAAAATACTACGGAATCAATCTTGGCATAACAATTGCTCCTGGCATAACCGAACGTTGGTTCAGAAACCTTAAATTGAATTAAAACTGATGAAAATGAATATTAAGAATCTTTTACTCGGCTCAAGTTTAGTTTTCAGCGCGATGCTGACTTTCGCTCAAGACGAAGATCAAAATAGAGAGTGTGATCGTATGCGCTTCCTCGGAAGTAAAGCTGTTGAAGTTCAAAACTGGAAGGAAGCAGCTACTTATTATTTGAAAGGTGAAGAATTATGCGGAAACTTTGATCAAAAGCAATACAGCATTTTGACAGGAAGTTTGATCCGCACGATTAACAGTGAGACAGATAAAGCTTCAAAAACAGCATACATTGATACGATCATTGGCGTATATGATCGTGCTGAGGAAAAAGGCTTTTACGATAAATCTGATGACCTTTATCGCGCTGTATTCTTATTACAAAGTTCAACTCCGAACAACGCAAAGGCAGACGAACTTTTCGTACGCGGTATTGCAGCACAAGGTTCAAAAACAAAAGAAGCTTATGTTTCATATTATTATTACAACCTGTACTCATTATGGTATCAGGCTGGTGATGATAAAAAAGCAGATCTTAAGAAGAGAATGATCAGTGAATACTTTAACCTTTCACGTTTAGTTGCGGAAGCAAATATGTCGGTTAAAGCTCAAGAAAATCTTACTACCTATTTCAATAATGTAGTTAGATCTTGTGATGACATTCTACCGGAATTGAAAGGCTTTATGGGTGAGTTCTCTCAAGATCCAGCTGTTAAGAAAGCTTCTGTAGAGAATTTCATCAAGCTCCTTGAAGACAAGGAATGTACTGAGTCTGATGAGTACTACCAATTGATCGATACACTAATTTCGATCGACCCGAATTCGTTTGATGCTCAGTATATGAAAGCGAAGGCATTAGCGGCTAAGAAGAACTATAGCGAAGCTATTTCAACGTTGAACGTTGTAAAAGGTCTTACTGATGACGCTGACAAAAAAGAAGAACTCGAGTACGAAATCGCTTTGTATCAATATAAGAGAGGAAGTTACACTGCTGCTTATAATGCTGCAATGTCAGTAACAGGAGAATACAGAAACAAAGCACTGATCATCGCAGGACAATCTGTTGGTCAAAATGCAAACAACTGTGGTAACACTACATTTGAGCGTAAGTGCAACAACATTTATGCTGTACAATTGCTTCAGCAAGGAGGAGCTGACGGAGGAACGATCGCGACGTACAAAAGCCGTTATCCAACCTCACAGGATTGCTTCGATAATGGAAATCCGGCATCAGTAACATTAAGCTGTTATGGTGTATCCGTGAGTCCTTGTAACTAAAAATGAATTATTTTTCATCAATAGGTTTCATAAAGAGTGTACCTGTCGTGTTATTCGCGACAGGTATTCTTTTTTCTGCCTGTGTCAACGATTTTGACACCATCGAAAAGGTAACCTATGACCCATCTGCACCAGACGAGGTTACGCAGGATTTACACCTCATTTATTCAGATTCCGGTTATGCCCAGATCTTGCTCGAAGCAAAGATCGCTGAGACGTACATCACTCCTCAGCATATTACTAAATTAAAGGATGGTTTAAAAGTTGACTTCTACAATGAAGAAGGGGAAGTTGCTTCAACGCTGACCGCTCAGTACGGTGAGATCAACTACGCAAAAGGAATCGTGACTGTTCGTGATTCTGTGATCCTGAAGAACTATAAAAAGAAACGTCATCTGGAAACTGAGGCCTTATTCTGGAACCAAAATGACAGTACGATCTACACCGACAAAAACGTGATCGTTAAAACGGAAGGTAAAGGTGTTACCGGTAGAGGAAAGGGAATTCGAACGACCCAGAATTTCAGTCGTTATACGATCCTCGAACCGGTCGGGAAATTCGACCTAGACGAAGATTGATTACATTTGCTACAAGATGGAATTTTACAATAAAATAATGCTGTATTTCTGGCTGTTCGCCGGAATACTCTCTTTGTTAGGAATAACGATCATGGGATTCGTTGAAGGTTTCGAATTATGGGTGTTCTATTACATCGTACCTATCATATGTTTCTTTATGTATCTCGTGCGAAAATGGATGATGAAACGCATGGAAAAACATCTCCAGTTTCTTGAAGAGCAACAAAAAAATAAGAATAGCTGATATCCTCCGCTCATCCTTCAGTTAAGCCTTATGGTGTGATTTCTCGCCGCCTATTGAATTCAACTTTCAAACATTTTTGAAACGACTAACTTTATTGTAACGTTTTAACTGTCAGCACGTCTTGGGAATATGGGTGTGAGATTTCTTTTGATCTTTTTCTTTTGCTCAATGGGCCAATTGCTCTTTGCTCAGCAGTTATTGAAAGGCCATGTTACCGATGAGCAGGGATATCCCATTCCTTCGGTTAAGATCTATGTAAAGAATCAATCAGACCTTCGTACCATAGCAGATGTAGATGGCTATTACGAAATGTGGCTTTATCCCGATGAGTATTTCCTTGTGTTTAGCGCAACTGGCTATGATGATAGAGAAGCATATGTTACAATAGGTGAACAACCGGTTGTAAAGGACATGCAACTCTTTCCGCAAAAAATTCAAGAGATAGAAGATATTAGTGTCTCTGTCAAAAAGAGTAATCCGGGAAGAGATATCATGCTCGAAGTGGTTAAGAAAAGAGATGCTATCAGTCCATGGGAAAGACCTCACATCGTTGACGTATACATCAAAGCCACTGAAAAGATCGATCGAAAAGAGAAATCGAATAAAAAGAAGGACGAAGATGAGTCTCAGGACCGTATAGAAGACCCATTTGAAGCGCAGCGCAAGGCTGATGAAGAAATGGCCAACAGCATGAACCTCATCGAAGTGAATCTGGTGCGCAATTTTGGTGGAGGCAGTAAAGTAAAAGAGATCAGAACGGCATTTGAACAAAGAGGCTCGAAGCGAAATAACCTTTACTACACGACTACAGTAAAATCCAACTTCAACTTTTTTCAGAACCTTTTGTATCTGAACGATCTGCATCAGACACCTGTGAGCTCACCAATTTCAGGTCCAGGTATACTGTCGTATAAATACAGGTTAGAAGAGCAATACGAAGAAAATGGTTATAAGATCAATAAGATCAAGATCATTCCACGAAGTACTGCAACCACGACCTTGTCCGGATACATTTGGGTGATCGACTCATTATGGCTGGTTCAGAAGCTCGATCTCGAGATGGAGAAGGGTAACCTACTCGTATATGACTATTTTAGAATACAGCAAACCTATAGCCATCCGGGAGACTCTTTATGCATACTCACGGATCAGCGTTTGGAATATGGTGTAAAATATGCGGACGAAACGTCTACTTGTACTACGATCGCTACGTTTAGTAATTACAATTTCAATCCTGAATTTGGTCCAAAGTTCTTTAATAATGAGCTGGCTGCTACCGAAAAAGAAGCGTACGAAAAAGACAGCACCTATTGGAAAGAAACGCGAAAAGTTGAGCTTACCCCTGAGGAACGTGAGTACATTTTAGTCCGCGATAGTATTCAAGATCATCACAATCGAAAAGAATACCTGGACTCTATCGATGCTGTATTTAATAAGGTTACTTTCCTGAAAGTCATTTGGTGGGGCGTTGATCATAGGAACAGACCAAAAAAGGTTCAATGGACGATCAATTCTATAGCCGGTACAGCAAGACCAATATATATTGCAGGACCAAGGGTTTCCCCAGGCTTTTTCTATTTTAAAAAATGGGACAATGAACGTATGCTGGATTCCTATTCCGAGGTTTCATTTGGTTTTCTGAATCAGGACATAAAAGGAAGAACAAACTGGGATTTCAGGTATGACCCTTATCATTTCGGCACCATATCCGCTGGGTTTTCTCATGACTTTGACGTTATTCGTGGTTACGATGCCATCACTCAAATCTATAAACGGGACAACTTTATCGAGACAACACAACTCGATATTGGTCACGAGTATGAGCTTTTTAACGGATTTTATTTCGAAAGTATCTTCAGAATGTCTGAACGACGCAGTCTTGATGGCTACAAATTTTTAACTGACATCGATAGCGTTCTACCAAACAATGACCCCAGCAAATTTGAATCCTACCAGGCATTTATTGCTGATTTCACGATCAAATATATTCCCGCTCAGAAGTATATGCGAGAACCGTATCGTAAAGTAGTACTTGGATCCAAATGGCCTACTTTTTACCTAAGCTATGAGAAAGGGATCCCAGATCTGTTTGGCAGTGATGTTAATCACGATTACTTGAGTGGCGGGGTTCTACAAACATTTAAGATCGGAACACTGGGAACAAGCAGCTATCACTTGCGAACAGGATTATTTCTAAACACGCAACAACTAAAAGATGCCGATAGAAAATTTCAGCGCCGAAGTGATCCGATCTGGTTCTCAAATCCCCTTTATTCATTTCAGGGATTAGACACTCTTTTACCAACAGAGAAGATTTATTATGAAGCGCATTTCGTCCACCACGATAATGGAGCGATCATCAATAAGATCCCTTTCATGAAGAAAACCCGAATAGGTCTCGTAGTTGGTGGAGGTGCCATGTACGTTCCTGAATTCGATTATCAACACTATGAACTACTTGCAGGACTTGAACGAAATTTTAAATTTTCGAAACGTCGATTGCGCATAGGAATATACGGTGTAGTTACAGACGGAAACAAAACAGCCTTCGATGCCACCTGGAAAGTATCCTTTGCAATACTGAATAACAGGAACCTGAAATGGAACTTTTAGACTGAACGGACAACGCTCTTTTTTTTATCTTTGAGCAACTAAAAATCGTCAGGTTATGTACGGAAAAATGAAAGACTTCCTCCAAACGGAGCTTAAAGCAATTGAAGACGCAGGACTCTACAAAAGAGAACGAATAATTACAACTCCACAAGGAGCCAACGTACATGTTAGTACAGGTGAGGATGTAGTCATCATGTGTGCAAACAATTATTTGGGTCTTTCATCTCATCCGGATGTAATACAAGCTGCAAAAGACACTTTGGATACCCATGGTTTTGGGATGTCTTCCGTGCGTTTTATCTGCGGTACACAAGACATTCATAAAGAACTTGAAGAAAAGATCGCCAAGTTTTATGGTACTGAGGATACGATTCTCTACGCTGCAGCATTCGATGCAAACGGCGGTGTATTTGAACCGTTGTTTTCCGAGGAAGATGCCATCATCTCTGATGAGTTGAACCATGCTTCCATTATCGATGGAGTTCGTCTTTGTAAAGCACATCGTTACCGCTACAAACATTCAGATATGGCAGATCTGGAAGAGCAACTGAAAAAGGCGCAAGATCAACGTTTCCGTATCATCGTAACGGATGGCGTTTTCTCAATGGATGGTGACATCGCAAAAATGAATGAGATCTGTGATCTTGCTGATAAATATGATGCACTCGTTATGACAGATGAATGCCACTCAGCTGGATTTATCGGTAAAACAGGTCGTGGAGTACCTGAATACCACAACGTTATGGATCGCGTAGATATCATTACAGGAACACTCGGTAAAGCGCTGGGTGGTGCAATGGGAGGGTATACTACCGGTAAAAAAGAGATCATTGCCATGTTGCGTCAGCGATCCAGACCATACTTGTTTTCAAATTCTCTTGCTCCGGCTATCGTTGGAGCAGCAAACAAGGTATTCGATATTTTGAGCTCTACAACGGAGCTAAGAGACCGTTTGGAGGAGAATACAAAATACTTCAAAAAACATATTGTAGCAGCAGGCTTTGATATCAAACCGGGCGATTCTCCAATCGTTCCTATTATGCTTTATGATGCGGCTCTTTCTCAGAAATTTGCGGATATGTTGTTGAAAGAGGGTGTATATGCCATCGGATTCTTCTATCCGGTTGTTGCCAAAGGTCAGGCTCGTATTCGTACTCAAATATCAGCTGCACATACGAGAGAAGATCTGGACAAGGCGATCGCTGCATTTATCAAAGTCGGAAAGGAACTCGGGGTTATCTGATGCAATCCGTTAGCGAGGCTATCTCCTACTTAAGAGAGGCCCTGGAAAAGGTTGCCGATCCGGAAAAGGCACAAGGTATGCGTGCCTATATGAAGAACCATTTCTTCTATATAGGTGTGCAATCTGACAAACGCAATGCAATTCTGAAAGAGTGGATCCCCTCTGTTAGACACTTGAACCACTGGGAGCTCATCTTCGCACTTTGGGATGAGCGAGAAAGGGAATTTCAATACGTCGCGTTGGAGCTATTAAAGAAAAGAAGATCAAAGGACTTTCAGCCGGATGACCTGTATAAGATAAGGGAATTGATCATTTCCAAATCATGGTGGGATACAGTTGACCTCCTGGCGTCTGATACACTTGGTAAATTTCTAAAACAGTACCCTGAGTACACTACTCAGATCGTAAAGGATTATAGAAATTCCGGAAACATGTGGCTCATGCGTTCGACATTGATCTTTCAGCTCAAATACAAAGACAAAACGGATTTCGAATTACTGAAAGCGTTAATTCTTGAGTTCAATGTTATCAAGGAATTCTTCATTCAGAAGGCTATTGGCTGGTCATTGCGTCAATACTCCAAGACTGATCCCGCTGCAGTCCGGAATTTTCTTGACCAGATCGAACTGAAAGGAGTTGCAAAAAGAGAAGCAGAAAAATATATCTGATCAGATCTTAGAAACTCTGAACAGTACTTCATTTGCTTTTAAGATGTACACTCCACTCTCCAAATGATCGACTTCTATCCTGTCTCCGTTGTTCAGTATTCCATGATCGAGTATCTTACCGTTAATATCAAATAGGTAATAGGTAATATCTCCATTATCAATCTTAAATGAGATGAAATCATTTGTGGGATTTGGATAAATGGTTATGTCTCCCGCACTTAACTCTAAAATCCCTACCAATTGTACTTCCTCACAAGCACTCGTTGCTACACACCCATTCTGATTTGTCACTTCAACAGCATAATTTCCTGAGCTTGCAGGCGAATAGCTTTGACCCGTTTCACCAGCAATGGGACTAAATGCATTGTCGCAATCTAACCATTGATAATTCGCTCCTGTCTCTACAGCATTTATCGTGTTTCCGGTAAGCACAACATCTGCCGAAGGTAACGGTGAAATGTTGATCATCGTGGTCACAAGACTATCACATCCATTGACAGTTTGAAAAGCAGAAACATGGGATTGATTACTGGTAATATTGTTTTCTATTGTACCATCTGGATACGTATAGGATTCTCCAGAACAAAGTGAAACATTGATCGTTTCCTGATATATGGGATCTACCGCCAGATTCGTTACAATGATAGAATCACAACCAGACTGACTTGTTAGAACCGATGTATGAGATTCATTTGTTGTAATACCTGTTGAAACCGTTCCGTCCGGATAGATATAACTCGATCCTGAACAAACTGATACGTTTTCGGAATTTTGAAAATTAGCTACAACATTTAGAGTTGTTACAATTACAGAATCACAACCGTTTGAACTTGACAGAAGAGAAGTATGACTTTCATTGGTTGTTATATTCGATGAAACAAATCCATCTGGGTACGTATAGGAAGATCCGCTACATACCGTCTCTTGCTCAGAAACGCTGTATTCCGGGTACAAACTTACATTTGTGAACACAATGGAATCGCAACCAAACTGCGAGGACAACACTGAAGTGTGGGTCGAGGGACCGGTGATCATTTCATTCGTTCCGTCAGGATAGATATGAATGGTATTTGGACAAACCATCACATTCTCTGAACTGTTAAACGTCTCATGTACGGTTACAACTGAAGATGCACTTGAAGTGCAGCCATTGAGCGTATATTCCAATGTATATGTTGTAGATGAAGTTGGCGACACCGTGATTGAAGCAGTTGTCTCTCCGGAAGCCAACCAATTGTAATCACCTCCACCTATGTCCGGAACAGCAGTTAAAACAGCTGACTCACCGGCACAGATCACATCATCCGCAACCAAAACATTTGGTGTAGTGCTTACAGTCACTGTTGCAACATCACTTCCCGAACAACCATTTAATGTATATGTTACCGTATAATCCGATGTTGATGACGGATTCACCACGATTGTTGCTGTCGTTTCATTTGTTGGTGACCAAAGATATGTACCTCCCGTTGCGGAAGGCGTAGCTGATAGTGTCACGGTCTGTCCATCACAAGAACCTACATCTGTGGCCGTCACCTGTGGTGCATTACTTACTACGATCGTAAATTGATCCGTTGTACAACCATTCGTATTGCATGCTTCCAAGGTGGCAATATAGTTGCCCGGGGTAGAATAACACACATCACCGGGATGTTGCAGACTGGATGTAGGATTATCAGCACCCGGAAAGCTCCAGTTCCATGTTGTTGGGTTTCCTGTGCTTTGGTCTTGAAAATAAATACACTGCCCTGTACATGTTGTATTTGAAGAAGCGTTGATCGAAGCGATTGGCGATACCGTAGGAGCTTCATACCACTGAGCAATATAATTCATTGGACCACCTTCAGCTTGTGTATATGCTCCACCGGCGAAGAAGATTCCATTCCAGGTCATTGCTGATTTAACATATTCATCAATCCCCGATCCATCAAATCCACCGCCCATAGCACTCCATGCAGACCCATTCCACCTTGCTATTTTTTGAGCCGAAACACCACCTGCCACGGTAAAATAACCTCCTGCGATCAAATTACCATTGTATTCATAAATTGCTCTGACATAATCATTCAAGCCTGTACCTAAAGGATACCAGTTAGAGCCATCGTACATTGCAATACCACTCATATTGGGATCTGGGGCGGCCGCATCTCCGTCATGGATCTCTGTAAAATGACCTCCCATATACAAATTGCCGTCGTTTGGATTTACATATAATACACGGATGGTTTCATTTACTCCACCAACAATATCGACGCCACTGTTACCTCCAACCCATTGACCAAGTGATTCATCCCATTTTACAACTCCATCGCTTGGCGAGTTTCCACCAACATTATTAAAATCTCCTCCTACCCATAACTCACCATCAAAAACGGTCATGCAGCGTACGTCATTATCAAAATCAGTAACGGCACCAATAGATTCCCACGTGTCAGTTACTTCATTGTATCTTACCACTCGTGAGCTTGGCACTCCACTTGCCTGTGTAAAATCTCCTCCAATAATGAGATCTCCATTGTAAACAGTTACACACAAAACGTCATTGTTAACACCATTACCCAGAGGTGTCCATACCTGATTGACGTCATCCCACATAGCAACTCCATTGCATCCTACGCAAGGTTGCTGTGTATTCCAGAAATCTCCAACCACTACTAAATTTCCATTCCAAACGACTCCGGCTCTTGCCACTTGTCCCATATTAGCAGTACCCAGACAACTCCATGATGTTCCGTCCCAAAGCGCCACGCGCTGACACGGATTATTGAATGATCCAAGATTCACGAGATATCCGTTCCAGGTAAGCATGGCGTGAGAACTGTTATTTGTTCCACCTCCAACATCTTCCCAAGACTGTGCAATTGAAATATTTGTAAGGGAGAGAATCCCCAAAAGAAGTAGTAGACGCATGATCTAAATGTTTAACTCCATCTCCACAAATCCAACCTATGCAATTTATGAAAAAAAAGAAAAGGGAGACAATATTTGTCCCCCTAATCAACCACTTAAAACTACTACTTACTAAAAACCTATTTATCGATAGAGCCCGTTACCCTCTGCATGAATTCGTTCAATGCTTCACGTTTGGGTTTACCTTGTTTGATCTCTCGACTCACATCAAGTGCCCCTGAAAGATTTGAAAGAATTTCGCCTATGGCATCCAATTCCTCATCTGTTATCCCAGGTGCATCGATCAAATGTTCGAGGGTCTCGATCGTTTCATTTACATAATCCTCGTCGTTCTGTTCGATGAACGCCACTACATGTTTAATTACCGGTAACCGCATGGAGTATTTCTTCTATTGTTTCCATTTTGTTTCCTTGTGCCTGCTTTACCAGTTTTCCGTTAACAAAACCTGCGAATGTTGGTAGGTTCGATACCTCCGCAAATTCCCTGGATCCCGGTAGTTTTTCGGCATCAACATAGATGAATTCTATGTCTTCATTTGACTCAGAAAGTCGCTTGAACTTCGGCTTGGTGATCCTACAGTTTCCACACCATGTGGCTCCGTACTGTACCATCACCTTTGGCTTTTGTTCGAGGATACTTCCGAGTATATCTTCTGTTAGCTCTACAAACATTTTCTTAATGCTTACTTAGATAATCTGCAACACCATCTCGCGTTGCGCTCATTGCATCTTTTCCTTCTTCCCAGTTCGCCGGACATACCTCACCATGCTTTTGAACATGTGAATATGCATCGATCAATCGAAGGTATTCATTCACGTTTCTTCCTAAAGGCATATCATTGATCGATTCGTGGAACACTTTTCCTGTTTCGTCAATCAAATACGTTGCGCGGTATGTTACGTAATCTCCTTCGCTGTCTTCTTCGTATGGATCGAAATCAAGAATATCCAACGCTTCAGCAAGCTTGCGTGTTGAATCTGCGATCAAAGGAAATTTCACACCTTCGATTCCTCCATTGTCCTTAGAAGTATTCAACCATGCAAAATGTACTTCAGCAGTATCACAAGATGCTCCGATAACTATTGTATTTCTCTCTGCAAATGAAGCCGCTGCTTCCTGAAAAGCGTGGATCTCAGTTGGACATACAAATGTGAAGTCTTTCGGATACCAGAACAAGACAACTTTTTTGTTATCGTTTATCGCCTTCTCAACTACGTTTAATTCAAAAGTATCTCCCAACTCATCAATTGCGTTTACTTTGATCGATGGAAATTTTTTACCTACTAGTCCCATTTTATTTTTGTTTTTGATTGTTTTGTATTACAGAACAAAGTTATAGCTGATGTTCTATTATCTTTATTGATAGTTTTTAATCGCTTATAAATTTTATTTATGTCGTTAATCAAGTCTTGTCGCGGTTTTCATCCTAAGTGGGGAAAAGATTGCTGGTTTGCCGAAAATTCAACAATAGTCGGAGACGTTGAAATGGGAGATCATTGCTCTGTATGGTTCAGCGCCGTGATCAGAGGAGATGTGAACAGCATTCGTATGGGAAATAAGGTGAATGTGCAAGACGGAGCAGTGATACATTGCACATTTGAGAAAACAAAAACGATACTTGGGAATAACGTCTCTATTGGCCACAATGCACTTGTACATGGTTGCACTGTGGAAGACAATGTGCTGATAGGTATGGGGTCGATCGTTATGGATAACTGCTACATCGAATCAAATTGTATCATTGCAGCCGGCGCCGTACTTTTAGAGGGTACACACGTAGAAAGCTGGAGTGTATATGCCGGGATTCCCGCCAAAAAAGTAAAAACGCTTAGCCCAGAATTGTTTGAGGGAGAAGTACAACGAATTGCGAACAACTACCTGAAATATTCAGGATGGTTCAAAGAAGACAGCAATGACTGATATATCAAATCGAAAAGATGTAGAACAACTCGTAGATACATTCTATGGTAAAGTACTTCAGGATGAGCAGCTGAAACCGTTCTTTGCTCATCTTGACTTTGAAATGCATAAACCAAAGATGGTCGATTTCTGGGCATTTGTACTTTTAAGTGAAGGTGGATATAAAACAGATGTAACAGCAAAACACATGCATATGCCATTAAAAAAAGAGCATTTTGATCAGTGGATAGCTCTGTTCAATGAAACCGTCGATGCCCTTTACTCTGGAGAAAAAGCGCAAATGGCAAAAGACCGTGCCTTCTTAATTCGTTGGACCTTAGAAAGTAAAATAGTGAATCATGGATCGTAAAGCACACTGGGAAAATATATACCAAACCAAGTTACTGACGGAAGTAAGCTGGTATCAACCACAACCCTCTTTTTCGTTCGAGCTGATCGAAAAATACAGTAAAGGAAAAGATGCAAAGATTATAGACGTTGGTGGTGGAGATTCATTTCTAGTCGATAAATTATTGGAAGAAGGTTATACCGACCTGACCGTACTTGATATTTCAGCAAAAGCAATTGAACGGGCGCAGGAACGGCTTGGCAGTCGTGCCGATCGTGTTAAATGGATCTGCTCGGATATTTCGGAACTTAATCCTACAGAACAATACGACATCTGGTATGACAGAGCTGCATTTCATTTCATGACCTCAGAACAAGATGTTGAAGCGTACAAAAAAAGACTTATCGAAGCTACCTGCGCGGGAAGCATCCTGATCGTAGGTACATTTTCTGAAAATGGTCCTACTAAGTGCAGTGGAATTGAAATACATCAGTATTCTGAGAAAGATCTGAAAGAAACATTTTCACCCGAATTCGAGTTACTGGATCTGATCAATATAGATCACACTACACCGTTCGGTACTTTACAGAACTTTAATTTTGGTATATTTAGAAGACTTTAAAACATTCACTAACAAACAACTACATGAAAGTACTGTTCAATATACTACTACTTATATCCTTATTTGCCATCTATTCTTGCGGAGAAAGCAATTCTTCTAACGAAATTTCTTTTGGTTCAAATCAAGAGAGTGAAAAGACGAAGTCCGTCTCTACTTATGATTCTCCATGTGACTTATTCAATGACACTGATATCCGATCATTGTTTAGCGTACCAACAGAAATTGAGATCACTATGAAGGATGTTGTACTTACCCACCCGACCTGCAAATTTGAATGGGAGGATAAAAAAGTACAACGCGTTACTAAGGTTGGCTCGATGGAAGTGACTACTGAAATGCCTAGTGAAACAATGATCGTAATGGCTTCAAAAGTGAATGAATCAATGTACGAAAGATCAGTTTCAGTGTACAAAGATGGTGTTGAAGTCGAAAACATTGGTGATCGAGCGATGTGGGGAGAAAAGATGGCTCAATTATCATTTCTATCAGGCGGAATGTTGTTTCATATTCATGTCAAGGCAGATAACGATGATAGTGTGAACAAAGCAAAGGCTATTGAGATAGCAAAAACAATTATTTCTCGAATGTAATCACTTCAAGGTGATGTGCTCTGAATGCACTTCATCTTGAATAAACTGTGAGGCATTTCGATCAAATTCCTCTTTGCTTTCAGTAGTTAAGTAAGTAACTGTGCCTTGCTTTGTACATTTTGTCTCCATCCAGGGATGTCTTTCCAGGTAATCCTGTAGACTTTTTGCCACGATCTCACCTTGAGAGATAACCGATAACCCATTCGGGACAATTGATTCGATATATTCTTGCACCAAAGGATAATGTGTGCATCCGAGAACGATAGTGTCGATCTCAGGGTCCTTTTCCAAAAGGGAAGTGATATCCTTCTGTATAAAAGCCTTACCGGAATCTGATAAATGTTCGTGATTTTCTATTAGAGGCACCCACATAGGACAGGCTTGCTGAGTCACAACGGCCTCCGGAGAAAAATGTCCGATCTCTATAACATATGATTCGGAATTGACCGTTCCCTTCGTCGCCAAGATTCCAATGTGTCCTGTGTGTGAAAACGAACCTATTACTTCTGCACTTGGACGGATCACTCCCAATACACGTTTGTTCGGGTCGATGCCCGGTAAATCTCTCTGTTGGATACTACGCAGTGCTTTTGCGGATGCCGTATTACAAGCAAGAATGACCAATTCACATCCTCTATCAAAGAGTTCTTTAACCGCTTGTAAGGTGTATTCGTAGACCACATCATATGATCTTGTACCGTATGGAGCCCGAGCATTATCTCCTAAATAGAGGTAATCATACTCAGGCAATTTCTTTCTGAATTCATTCAAGATGGTCAAACCACCATATCCGGAATCAAATACACCAATTGGTCCCATTTTTTAAAGCTACAAAAAAACCCTCTCCAAGGAGAGGGCTTTCCAAATTTCATTATCGTATTCTTAGTTACCTGCGTTAGCCTCAGCCTCCAATTTAACTAATTCGGCAGCTACATCTGCAGTGATATCTATTCCACCTGCGAAATATAAAGTAACTGACTCATCGATCACATAGTTCAATTTCTTCAACTCAGCAACACGCTTTACAGCTTCCTGCACTCTTGACAAAATAGGTTGATTCAATTCATTTGAATAAGCCTGCATTTCGTACTGAAGTGACTGCTGACGATCCTCAAGAGCCTGTTGTTTTTTCATTAGCTTCTCTTCTTCGATCTGCTGCATTACAGGACTTAGATCTTTCATTTTTGCTTGATAATTCGCGATAGCTTTATTCAGATCTTCTTCCATTGCACGTAGCTCAGCTACTCCTTCTTTTTCAAAATCAGCCAGCTTCTGCATTGCGATCTTTCTCGACTGCATCGTATCCAACAACTGCTGTGAATTAACATGACCAATCTTCATCTGTGCCATGGCAGCTCCCGCGCTCACCACTACGATCAAAGCAAGTAATAACTTTTTCATTTTTTGTTTTTATTTCATTTTTATTAATCCGCTGATACTCCCAATTCTTTCAGTACCATGCTACTAAGGTCGAATTTGCTGTCAGCAAAGATCAGATTACTCTGATTTGCCTTGTCAAATACAAAACTATAGTTCCTTTTTGAAGCCACTTCCTGCATCGCCTCGTATACACGATCCTGAATTGGCTTTATTAATTCCTGTCGCTTCTGAAAGTAGTCTCCGTTTACTCCAAAACGAGTCTTTTGCATTTGCATCGCTTCAGTTTCTAAACGCTTGATCTCTTCTTCACGCTTTTTTCTCTCTTCAGCTGGCAATAACACTTCCTCTCTTGCAAAGTTCTCTTTCTTCATTGCCAGGACGTCGTACATTTTTTCAATTTCCTTAGACCATCTATCTGCCAACTTATCCAGTTGTTCTTTTGCTTCCTGGTACTCCGGCATCTTCGATAAGATGTAATCTGAATCAATGTAACCGTACTTCTGGGACATGGCAAAGCCTGTGCCAAAAAATACAAATAGGGTTAAAAGTAAAGCTCTCATACGTTGGGTTTAAAAGCCGAACGGCGAATTTAATCAATTATTGCAAAAGGAATTAAAGTTCTCCAAGGTTCATACCGATCGTGAAGTTTAAGCGACCATAATATCCTTTTTCCTGGATACCTTGTTCAGACAATCCGCCGGACTGATAACCTTGGGACCAAGGATCGAGGCGATCGAATCCCCAACCATAGTCAAGTCCCAGCATTCCGAACATTGGAAGGAATACTCTGACTCCAACACCAACCGATCTTTTCACGTTGAACGGATTGAATTTTCTGAAAGACGGGAATGTATTACCTGCCTCTGCAAAACCAAGTACAAAGAATGTCGCTGAAGGGTTCAATGATATAGGATATCTCAACTCCATTGTATACTTGGCGATTAGCGGATCTCCTCCGTTTGAAGACATATCAGCCTCATAACCACGCAATGCAATGATCTCCTGTCCACCGATCTGACTTACTCCTGTCAAACCATTACCTCCAAGTACAAAACGATCAAATGGTGTAACTCCCTTGTCTTTGTTGTAGGCTCCCATGAACCCAAAACCGAAGCGAGGCATTAAGACTAATTTGTTGTCATTCGTTAATGGGAAATACCACTCACCTGTAAATTTGATCTTATAATACTCCAGATACTTGTAGCGGTCTTGATTTGTCAAAGTACTGTAATCTTCTACACCTTCCCAAAGTGAATATGGCAATGTAGCCTTTGTCTGGAATTTAATACTTGATCCCCCTTGAGGATATATTGGTGAACTAACGCTCGTTCTTTGAAGTACATACTTCAAACTGATATCGTTCGCATAACCATTTGTAAAGATCACAAAACGCGGATCATCCACCACATCATAATATTGATATCCCAGCTCGTAATACGCCTGGAAATAATCATCCGGCCATTTCTTTCTGCGGCCTAATCCAAGTCCAACTCCTGAGATAGACAATCCTTGATATAATTCGTTCGATCTCAAGTATCCATTTCCTAAGGCTGTGTGATTGACCCAGAATGATAATGAATTTGGTTTCTTACCACCTAACCATGGTTCAGTGAACGAGAAAGTATATCCCTGATAGAATTTACCATTCGTTTGCGCACGTAAAGAGATACGTTGACCATCACCACCCGGTAACGGAGACCATGCTCCTTTTTTGAAGAAATTCTTCGTGCTGAAATTATTGAATGTAAGACCTAACGTACCGATCAATCTACCTCTACCATCGATACCAGTTCCTCCATATCCACCAGATAACTCGATCTGATCTGATGATTTTTCTTCAACCACATATTCAATATCTACTGTTCCGTCCTGTGGATTAGGAATTGGATTTACTTGAAAGGCCTGTTCGTTGAAATACCCTAATTGTGCAAGCTCGCGCTGGGTACGAATAATATCATTTCGACTAAAAAGGTCTCCTGGTTTCGTCCTTATTTCCCTTCGGATCACATGATCGTTCGTCTTTGTATTTCCTGAAATAACAACTCTCTTTACACGCGCTTCTTTACCTTCAATGATGCGCATTTGATAGTTGATATGATGATCGATCACACTTGTCTCTACCGGAATTATCTGGAAGAAAAGATATCCCCTATCCATGTATAGTGAAGAAATATCTCTACCATCCTGACTCATAAACAACCGTGTTTCCAGCAATTGCTTATTGAAGTCGTCTCCGTATTTAATTCCTAGAACTGTATCCAGCTGACTTGATCTGAATTTTGTATTTCCTATCCAGTCTATGTCACCAAAGTAATATTTCTCTCCTTCGTCAATGACAACATTGACGATCAGGTTTTTGTTATCTCTGAGATAAACAGTATCAAATTTTACCTCTGCATCACGGAATCCGATCTTGTTGAATTTTTCAATTATCGCTTCCTTGTCTCGTTTGTAGGCAGTCTCACTATACTTAGAGCGCTTGAAGAATCTCCAGAATGCTTTCTGCTTCGTATCCTTCATTGCCATTTTCAATTTCCAATCCGGAATAGCAGTATTCCCATCAAGGTTTAATTCTCCGATCTTAACTTTTTGTCCTGTCTCAACAAAAATGTCAAAGATCTCAGAGTTGTTCATTAAAGTATCCGGTAAACGATCGATGTTTACACTCACAGAATAATATCCTTTTTCTCGGAAGTATCCCTTGATTCTGTTTTCGGTTGAGAAAACCAGGTTTTCGGATATTGTTTTTCCGGAAAACAATGCGATCTCTTCTCTGATCTTGTCAGCATCACGTTTTGAAACACCCTTGAATCTGAATCGTGACAATTTAGGTCTTGGTGTAACTTTGATAACCAGATAAACCACACCGGCTATATCTTTTTCAGCAAGGATCTCAACATCAGAGAACAAACCTTCTCTCCAGAGATTGTTTATCGCTTTTGTAATTTCCTCTCCCGGCAGGGTGATCTGTTGTCCAGTGCGTAAACCGGAGATCAATCGGATAGCGTTATGATCGTAATTATCAGCTCCTTCGATTCGAATAGGCCCAACCTCATACTTCTGAGGGTTTTTGTAATCAAATCTGACCTCTCCACCGGGAGATGAAGTAGTGTCTGCTATTTGGATCTGCGCCTGTAACCCAAAAGATAACAGTGCAAAGACAAAGAAGACGCTATTTTTAATATTTCCGATCATTTATTCAATTGTTCTGAAACCATTCCGAATCGTCGCTCCCTTGACTGAAAATCAAGAATTGCTTTATACAGATCTTCTTCTTTAAAATCCGGCCACAACACTTCCGTGAAGTGAAATTCAGAATAGGCGATCTGCCACAATAAGAAATTACTCACACGGTGCTCACCACTGGTTCTGATCATTAATTCAGGATCAGGGATCGAGCGAGTGGTTAGATGTTTTTCAAAAACGTCACTGGTGATGTCATCAGGAGAAAGCTCCCCTCGTGCTATTTCACCTGCAATCTCTTTGGTAGCATTTAATATTTCCCAACGGGAACTGTAATTCAACGCCAGAATAAGTGTAACTCCGGTATTGTCTTTGGTTCTTTCAATGGCGCTCATCAAGGCATAGCGACATCCTTCCGGAAGACCGGTTGAGTCTCCAATGGTTTGAATACGAACATTGTTCGAATCCAGCTCATCTACTTCATTCGTAATAGTAGTAACCAATAAATCCATTAAACCGTCAACTTCCTCCTTCGGTCTATTCCAATTCTCAGTTGAAAAAGCATAGAGTGTAAGGTATTTGACGCCGGTATTTTGAGCTGCTCTTAGTGCTTCTCTTACACTTTCAACTCCGTAGTTATGACCAAACAGGCGTTCATGACCTTGTTGACGAGCCCATCTACCATTACCATCCATAATGATCGCAACGTGCTCAGGTACATTTTCCAGATTGATCTTTTCCAAACTACTCATCTCGTGTTAGAGTAACGAATTTAAATAAAGAATCGTATTTGCTCCGCTTATTAGTTTATGCTTAACGTTGTTTAACAAAAAGAGGGATTTGGAAATTCCAGATCCCTCTTAAAGTACATATTTTTTTTACTCACTCAGCAAGTACAATTGCCTTATTGTTCATGAGTTCAACCACACCACCTTTGATCGCTACAAAAATAACTTTCTTATCTCCGTTATTCTGCTCGATCATCGGATTCTCTTTTCCTTCTTCAACTTCGTATGGAGCTGTAAGGTTAACCTTAACCTTTCCTGCTGTAAGAGCAGAAATGATCGGCGCGTGATTGTTCAATATCTGAAACGAACCATCCAATCCCGGAAACTGAATTGCTTCAGCTTCTCCTTTAAAGACTTCCATTTCAGGGGTGATGATCTCTACTAACATTTTGTTTTAGTTATGCGTTTTCAGCAAGCATTTTCTCACCTGCTTCAATTACATCCTGAATTCCACCTTTCAAGTTGAAAGCAGCTTCCGGATACTGATCGTATTCTCCGTCAAGGATCGCGTTGAACGCTTTAATCGTATCCTGAATATCTACTAGAACCCCTGGGATTCCTGTAAACTGCTCAGCAACGTGGAACGGCTGAGAAAGGAAACGCTGAACACGTCTTGCGCGGTGTACAACCAATTTATCCTCTTCAGACAATTCATCCATACCTAGGATGGCGATAATGTCTTGAAGCTCTTTATATCTCTGAAGTGTTTCTTTCACACGTTGTGCACAGTTATAGTGCTCTTCACCAACGATCTCAGGTGTAAGGATACGAGATGTCGAATCCAATGGATCCACGGCAGGGTAAATACCGAGCTCAGCGATCTTACGAGACAATACCGTTGTAGCATCCAAGTGAGCAAACGTGTTTGCCGGCGCCGGGTCTGTCAAGTCATCCGCAGGTACGTATACCGCCTGTACTGAAGTAATTGAACCGTTCTTAGTTGATGTAATACGCTCCTGCATCGCACCCATCTCAGTTGCTAGTGTAGGCTGATAACCTACCGCTGATGGCATACGCCCAAGAAGTGCCGACACCTCAGAACCAGCCTGAGTGAATCGGAAGATATTATCCACGAAGAAAAGGATATCACGACCTTGTCCGTCTCCTTCTCCGTCACGGTAGTATTCTGCAAGTGTCAACCCTGAAAGCGCCACACGAGCACGTGCTCCTGGAGGCTCATTCATCTGACCGAAAACGAAAGTCGCTTTCGAATCTTTCATTTCTTCAAGGTTAACTTTTGTAAGATCCCATCCGCCTTCTTCCATAGAATGCATGAAATCGTTACCATATTTAATAATTCCTGATTCCAACATCTCACGAAGCAAGTCATTTCCTTCACGTGTACGCTCACCAACTCCTGCAAATACAGAAAGTCCACCGTGACCTTTCGCGATGTTGTTGATCAATTCCTGGATCAATACGGTTTTACCTACTCCGGCACCACCGAACAAACCAATCTTACCTCCTTTAGCATACGGCTCAATAAGGTCGATTACTTTGATCCCTGTGAAAAGAACCTCAGTCGAAGTTGATAAATCCTCGAATTTCGGAGCTTCGCGGTGAATAGGAAGTCCATTAGAATTATCGATCTCGTTGATTCCGTCGATCGCTTCACCAACAACATTGAACAGACGTCCACGGATCGCATCACCTGTTGGCATTTTGATCGCTGAACCTGTGCTAATCGCTTCCATTCCACGTGTGAATCCATCAGTAGAGTCCATCGAAATGGCACGCACAGAATTCTCTCCAACGTGTGATTGCACTTCTAATACTACGCGAGTTCCATCTGACTTACGTACTTCCAATGCGTCGTAGATTTTCGGAAGTTCAACTCCCTTTTCAAAGCTCACATCTACAACTGGTCCGATAACCTGAGAAATTTTACCCTTAATATTCGACATTTCAGTCTTGTTTATAGAATTAATTCTTCAATTTTGGGTGCAAAGATAAGTCAATCTTTTGAAGTAAAAAGGATAAATTGGAAAAAGTTCCCAACAAGCATCTTTATCACTTTATCATGCCGTAGCCGATCGGATATCGTTCAGAGCATTTCGAACCAAATATTTCACAGGGAAATACGAAAAAATGAACGATAAAGAGCCTACAAGTCCAAAAATGATCAGGCCATCTCTTAAGGACAATGAAACCGGGAATACTTCACCTCCGGTATTCGGCATAGTTAATAAGCCAAATTTGAGCTGTAACAAGCTTATACCATATCCTAAAACCCCACCTATCAAAATCCCCTTGAAAGAGATCAGTATTCCTTCCAGAAAAAATATCCTGAAGATCAACTGTTTATCAGCACCAATACTGATCAGCGTTCTAACATCATTTTTCTTTTCAACGAATAGCATTATGAGGGATGCTACAAGATTAAACGCTGCTAGAATGAAAATAAACCCAAGGATCAAAATGACGATGAGCTTTTCTGATCGACTTGTTTTAAAAATGAGCTCGTTCTTCTCAAAGTTTGATCTCACATCAAATTCACTACCGAATTTTGCACTCAAAGAAGACTTAACGCTCTCAAGCATTCCATCCTTCACGTCTACGAAGAGAACTGTCACCTTATCACTTTGCTCCATCAAATCCCGCACTGCTTTCATTGGCAGCACTACCGTTTCGGCATTGACTTCGCGATTGAAATTATACCTGCCGGACAACTTGAACATTTTCATGTAAAACGGATTCTTTCCGGGTGATAGTTTGATCTTTTTCTTTGGAGCATAAAAGAAGATCGATTCATGCCCTACGTTAGACGGGATAAAACCATCAAGTCGATCTAACAGAGAAGCCCCAATCAAGGCAAAGCTTTCACCATCCCTTTGCAGGACTGGAGCGCCATCAACCATATGATCTTCCATTTGAGTGATCGCCAGAAATGAGCTATCCACACCGATCAAGGTTGCATTTGCCCATTTATCCTCATGCTTCAGGATCACCTCTTCCTCGAATCCAAATGCCACGTGTTCAACGCCATCGATTTTCAGGACATAATCCTTTGAAACTCGATCCTGATTGAAAGACTTTCCTTCCTTTAACCTCAGTGTTAAATCCGGGTCAAATTCGGAATACAATCTGGTTATCATCTCCTCGATTCCATTGAATGCCGATAATAACACGATTAGTGCCATAGTGATGACGGCAATTCCGATCACAGAAATACGCGTGATCAGGTTGATCACGTTTTTCTTGCGCTTCGTTTTTAAGTAGCGCCGCGCTATGTATAACGATACGTTTATACTACCCTTTTTTAAGAAGTTGATCGATCTCATTCGCGTAATCGATCGAATCATCAATATAAAAAGCCAGTTCAGGGATCTTACGCATGTTCTTCAGTGCCTTGCCAACATTACCACGGATCTGAGAGGCGTGTACTTTAATATTTTCCAAAACTTCCTTTTTATCAGGACCTGCAAAAATACTGAGGTAACACTTCGCCATAGAGAGGTCGGAAGTTACACGTACAACCGTTACGGACACCATTGCTCCTAAACAAATTTCCCTGGCATTACGTTGAAAGTATACCGACAGTTCCTGTTGGATTACACCTTCGATTCTATTTTGTCTGATCGAACCCATGATGCAAATTTAATAATTGTTTGCGCCTATACGGAGTGAGCTCATTCACAAAAACATATCTTTGTGCATGATGAAGGATATTCTGGAGATCTATAAGTATACTTTCCAATACAAGGCCACTGCTATATTAGTGATCGTTTGCAACTTGCTTTACGTGATCTTCAATTTACTTTCACTTGCACTCTTTGTGCCTTTTCTGCAGGTAATATTCAATGAAAATCGTGCCACAGAAGTATTGCATGAACCTGTATACAATGGGTCTTTTACAGGATTCTTTCAGTATGCCGGAGAATGGTATAACTATGAGATGAATCTGATGTCGCAATCGGATCCTAAAGGGGCATTACTTTTTGTGTGTATTACGGTATTGATCGCATTTTTCTTCAAAAACATTTTTCGCTACGGCGCTATTTGGTTTCAGTCACAATTGAGAATGTCAGTTGTCAGGGATATTCGCGACAAACTATTCGAAAAAGCGATGCGCTTGCCCATTTCCTATTACACGGATGAGAGAAGAGGAGATTTGATGGCACGCATGCAATCTGATGTAGGGGAAATTGAGAATGCCGTTGTTTCCATGTTGGAACTTTTCTTCCGCGAGCCGGTTGCAATAGCGATCAATTTAGGAGCACTGTTATACTGGAGCCCTCAACTCACCTTGTTCTCCTTAATCTTACTTCCGGTTTCAGCACTCGCTATATCGATCATTGGAAAAAGTTTAAAGAGAACGGCGAAGCAGGGTCAAGAGCAAATGGGTATACTCTTTTCTACCATGGATGAAAGCCTTGGTGGAATACGCATCATTAAAGCATTCAACGCGATGTCTCAAATGATCTCGAAGTTCAAGGGAGAAAACCTGCGTCATCAAAAATTGATCACGAAAGCTTTTAGAAAACGTGACCTATCTTCACCATTGAATGAGATCCTGGGATCAGCGGTGATGATCACTATTGTCTGGTACGGAGGCACACTTGTCCTTGATAAGTCCACGAGCGGCTTTACCAGCTCAGAGTTCATGGGCTTCATCATTGTATTTTCACAGCTTCTCAGACCTATACAGGGTGTTGCTAATTCACTTGCAAATCTGAACAAGGCGAAGGCTTCACAGGATCGAATCAATGAGATTTTGAATGCAGATGAAAAGATCTTCGAAACAGAACATCCAAAACACATCTCCACAGTTCAATCAGGAATACACTATGAACACGTTAACTTTAAGTATAAAGATGACCCAGTTTTGAAGGATGTCTCCTTTAGTATTCCAGCCGGTAAAACCATTGCTTTGGTTGGAGAATCTGGTAGTGGAAAATCAACGATTGCAGACCTTTTGCCAAGGTTCTACGACATAAAAGAGGGCTCCATTAAGATTGACGACATTGATATTCGAGACCTTGCAATCCATGATCTGCGACAATTGATCGGAATCGTTTCTCAGGAATCCATACTTTTCAATGCATCTGTAAAGGAAAATATTGCCTTCGGAATGCCCGGCGCATCTATGGAAGACATTATAAACGCCGCAAAAATCGCCAATGCTCACGACTTTATTATGAGTCTTGAAAATGGATATGAAACCAACATTGGAGAGCGCGGTAACAAACTTTCAGGAGGTCAAAAACAACGTGTTAGTATTGCGAGAGCAGTATTGAAAAATCCTCCGGTACTTATCTTGGATGAAGCTACTTCTGCTTTAGATACAGAATCCGAACAACTCGTTCAGAATGCTCTGGAACACTTGATGAAAGACAGAACTAGTTTGGTTATTGCACATCGTCTGAGCACCATTCAGCGTGCTGATGAAATTCTTGTTCTTTCCAAGGGCGAGATCATTGAACGTGGCAAGCACGAAGAGTTGCTGGCCAAAAAAGGCATGTACTACAGACTTTCCTCTCTACAAGGAATTATTTCTTAAAACTCAGATACGCTGTAGGATCAATTGGTTGTTGATCCAGCCATACCTCAAAATGTAAATGAGGTCCGGTTGAATTCTCTCCAGTGTTCCCAACAATGCCAATTGGGTCTCCGATCTGAACGCGATCACCGGATTTTTTGAACACCGCCTTACAATGTTTGTAGACAGATACATAACCTCCACCATGATGAATAATGGTAATGAAACCATCCTTCCTTGTATATCCCGTGTAAATAACTGTTCCTGAAAGCGCAGCAAGAACATTTGTTTCCGGTTCTGTAACGATATCTACTCCCGGATGTTCTCCCTTTTTATACGATTGACTAACAACCCCTTTTACCGGCGCAATGAAGAGGCTCGTTCTGCTCGATTTACCCTTCGTTCGCATATCTTGCTTCATTCTGTTCTCTAAAGCCACAGAAGCAGAATCAGTATAATCAAACAAACTATCGATCATTTCTGTGCTATATTCATTCAGTGAATCCATTGAAGAAGTAACTGGTACTTCACCCAATATGATCAGACGCATACTGTTTATATAGCGCTCTTGGGCTAACAATTCATTTTGCAAATCCTCTATCTGCTTCGCCTGAACCTCCAGCTGTTCTCTTTTTATTCCCTTCGATCCTTGTACAGCAACAAACCAGGGAGAAAAAAAGTACAAAAACCCATATATGATAAGTGAAAAAGAGACGAACAATAAACTGAATATCCTCAGTCGATTACTGGTAAAACTCCACTTCTCAGCAAAGTTCTCAGGATCTGAAGCCGAATACTTCAGAGGCTTTCGCCATCGATTCCATATTGCGCGTATTTTTCCCATTATACAAATCTGTTATAATTCAGCTTGTACTCCAAATATTTAAGCGAATTGATCGTTAATAATTCATAAACGCTGTCTTTGGCTCAGATTTTGTTCCTTGAAAGCAAACGTTTTATCTACATTTACGTCTAATCTACAATGAAACAGTTGTTGCTCATATTATCTCTAGCTATCACTGGCCTTTCCAGTGGGCAATTGAGCACAAATGTTCAGACTCCGGGTAACCTTGTTCAAAACGTTCTTCTCGGATCCGGGGTAACGGTTTCAAATATTACATACAACGGTCTTCCTACATCTATTGGATATTTTACAGCCAACGTAATAAACTTCGGACTATCAGAGGGTGTAGTAATGACTACGGGGACGGTTAACAATACAGGGGATGGCCCTCATGGACCGAATAACAACGGAGGTTCGGGTGTAGACAATGGAGCGGGTGGTTACGGTCCACTTACTAACTTAGTAGGTACTCAAACGTTCAACGCTGCCATTCTTGAATTTGATTTTGTGCCTTATTCAGACTCTGTTAAATTCAGGTACATCTTTGGTTCCGAAGAATACCCGGAATATGTCGGAACACAATTCAACGATGTTTTCGCATTCTTCATTTCAGGACCTGGAATTAGCGGTTTGCAAAACATGGCAAAACTTCCAAATGGTCAAGCCGTTGCCATTAATAATGTTAACGCCGGAGCAAACGCTGCATTCTTTGTAAATAACGGAGATGGGTCACAAGCTCCATTCAACGGATCGAATCAGTACTTGCAATACGACGGGTTTACAAAAGTGATGACTGCTTCATCCAAAGTTCAATGTGGGCAGACGTATCATTTGATCATTGCCATAGCAGACACCGGAGATGGTATTCTTGATTCAGGAATATTTCTGGAAGCAAATAGTTTATCTTCCAAAACACCGGTTGATATTACCTATTCTATCTCTCAAGAGCTATTCGGTTCACCCGATATTATGGCTGAGGGTTGTGTGAGTACCACTGTTACCTTGGAACGCGGTACAAATGAGATCGCCTCTCCCATGACCATTCCGATCAACGTAAGCGGAACAGCCATCGAAGGTGTGGACTACGATAATATTCCGAACTCCATAACTTTCCCTGCAGGAGTTGCCCAGGTGTCTTTCACATTCAGTGCATTTCAGGATGGATTAGTGGAAGGACCTGAAACAGTTAATCTTGAATTCCCTCTTACAGATCCTTGCGGTAACGTGACCCCTATCGAGATCAATCTGATCATAAATGATATTCAACCTGTTGATGTAGAGATCCAAGGGGGCGATATGCAATGTCCGGGAGATCCGGTTACCCTTACGGCTAATCCTTCTGGTGGAGCACCTCCATATACGTATCTATGGAGCACTGGGGAAACTACGCAAAGTATCACAGTCGCACCAAATTCGAACACAACTTATTCTGTTCAGGTCACAGATGCCTGTTTGAATGAAACAGCAACGGATAGTTATGAAGTTATCGTCCCTGTGGTACCTCCTTTGGTTCTAAATCCTACGCCAAACATCACAGAGATCTGTCCGTTCATACCTGCTACCCTGGAAGCGAACTCTTCAGGAGGATCAGGAGGTTATACATATTCATGGTCATCAAATACAGATGGAGCACTAGGCAATACTCCAACAATAGATGTTATACCAGGAACTTCTACAGTTTATACTGTTGTCGTTCAAGATAATTGCGGCAACCAGACCACAGCAAATATCACTTACACCATAACAAGTCCGCCACTTGTCCTAACAATGAGTCCGGGACTGGAGATTTGTCCGGGTGATTCGGTCTTTATTTCTGTACAGCCAACTGGAGGATACGGAAACTATTATTACAATTGGTACCACAGTGGAGAAACAACTCAAGGGGTATGGGTGAATCCGCAGGAAACTACTTCCTACACCGTTAGTGTTTCAGATGAATGTCAGACTTTCTCGGTTACTGGCTCCACAAAGGTGACGGTTATTCGCCCGACAGCAGACTTTAACGCGTCGAGTACAATGTACTTTAATGATGTTCCTATACAATTTGTTAACTGGTCTCAAAACGCCAGTACTTATGAGTGGGAGTTTGGAGATGGTAATGGTTCAACGATTGTAAACCCGCAGAATGTTTACGATGAACCAGGAATTTATTACGTTACCCTGGTTGCGATCGATGACAAAGGTTGTACCGATACAATTACAAAACCTCTTTTGATCGAGGAAGAGTGGTATATCTACATTCCGAATACCTTTACTCCAAATGGTGATCGCGCGAACAATACGTTCAAAGCTTCCACAGTTGGGATCAGCAACCTCACCGTTGAGATCTACAATCGCTGGGGAGAGCTAATTTTCTCTGATGACCAGAAAGACTTTCAATGGGATGGTACCTTTGAAGGAGAATATGTCCCTGATGGCACCTATACCTATAAGATAGACTTTACGACGAATTCAGGAAGAGAGAAAGATCGTGTTGGGCACGTCAATGTGATCAAATGATCCGATCAGCAATGAACAGGCGTTGATCCTTCCATTTGATAGCTATGTTCAGGTATTTGCTCCTTCTGTCCGCCCAGCTCAAATCAAATAATGCATTTGCGAAAACATCAAAGCTTGCTGGTAATATAGCGTGATTCGGACGAACCAATTCGGTCAAAGGACTGCGATCAAAATATAGATCATAGCTTATCGTAGAATCATTAACGAACAATTTACCTTTCAAATGATATAGTTTTTCACTTCCTGCCAGTTGAATGGAATCAAGCACGATCCCTTTGGGAGTCAGTTTACAATCCTGATAAAATGGATTTCCTTGAACACTGCAAAACGACCGCGATTGATCATATTGCTCACAGGAGGTGAGCAGTAAAATAAATAATGCGTAATGGTACCTCGTCATTAAAGCGACTTGGTTCTACCACCGTCAACAGGCACGTTGATACCATTTACATAAGACGCTCGATCTGAAGCAAGAAAAGCAATGGCCTCGGCAATCTCTGTGGGTTCAGCGATCCTTTTCATCGGCGACTGTTGTGCCATGGCATCTAAAATTGCGTCAACATCCTCATTTGTCTTTGAAGATTTCGCTTCAGCAATGGATTGGAGACGAATAGTATTTGTAGCGCCCGGAAGAACATTGTTTACAGTGATATTAAAACGGCCCAGCTCATTTGCCAAGGTTTTACTCCAGTTTGCGACTGCTCCGCGAACGGTATTTGAAACCCCAAGCCCATCTAATGGCTGCTTTACACTTGTGGAAATCACATTGACCACTCTACCCCATCCACGTTCCTTCATACCCGGATAGACCGCTTGAACAAGAATATGATTACAGATCAGGTGTTGTTGAAATGCATCTAAAAACTCAGAGATCTCAGCGTCGATGATTGGTCCTCCTTTAGGTCCTCCGGTATTGTTTACGAGTATATCCACCTTATTGCCTTCTGACAAATAATTTTCCAGCACACCTTTCAGCTTTTCAGGTTGAGTAAAGTCTGCCACAAGGTAATTATGGGATTGACCTATCGGTGTAGGCAACTGGTCTCTAACTTCTTTCAGCTTCTCTTCGTTCCTTGCAACCAATGTTACATTCGCTCCTCTTGAAGCCATCAATTCAGCTGTTGCTAGACCAATTCCTTGTGTAGACCCGCAAATCAGGGCATTTCTATTTGTAAGTTCCATTTTCTTCCCGCTGTTTAAATTGTTCGAAATATAACAAAAAGTATGAATTGATCCTGTCCCAATACCAATTTGGTAATTTTAACAACAAAAATATTCATCGGGATAAATCTACCTTGGAAGACATCTATCGTTAACGTACCTTTGCCGAATGTTAACTACAATTAAATAACGTATTAATTATGAAAAATCATTACAAAAAATGGCGTAGTATATTCTTGCTATGTACCCTTTTTGTTGTTTCGTACAGCACTTCGTGGGCACAGGTGAGTTCATACTCGTTCTCGCAATTTGCGGGCACCTACACTGAGATTACCGGTGGTACGGCTCTCTTTACAGGTACAACTGATGATGCCATCAGTCCTGCAACTCCAATCGGTTTTACATTTAATTACAATGGTACGGACTATACCACGATTAAAGTAAACTCGAATGGATGGGCTTCTTTCGGTACCACAACGTCGACAACAACATATACTCCGTTGTCTTCAACTGGTACACATCATCCTTGTTTAGCTCCCTTGGGTCGTGACCTTCAAGGTGGTACAACTGCTGGAGAAATCCGCATTGAAACAAGTGGTGTTGCTCCAAACCAGATCTGTACGATCCAGTGGAAAAATTTCCGTCGTTTTGCAGGTACACAAGATTTTAATTTTCAGATCAAATTGTATGAGTCTACGAACGTAATTGAGTTCGTATACGGTACAATGGTTGCAACTACCTCAAGTTCTGACTATGACTGTGGTATTACGGGAGCAACGAATGCTGATTACAATGCTCGTACAACAACGACAGACTGGTCAGCTTCAGCGGCCGCTACGTCAAACGCAAACAATATGACAATTTCAGCTACAGTTTTCCCTGTATCAGGGCAAACTTATGCTTGGAATCCACCACCAGCAACACCACCAACACCTTTCCAGGTAGCACCTTCTACAAGCTGTGTTACAGGAACTGATTTGGATGTTGCAGGTACTCCTGCTCCAGATGTTGTTTGGTACTGGCAAACTTCTGCTACTGGTACTGACATGACAGCTCAATACGTTGGACCTTACAACGTAACAGCTAACGGTACTTATTACCTAAGAGCTTACAATACAGTTACTATGGCGTGGTCAATAAACTCGTCTTCATATACAGTAACTGACATGCCATTGGCAGCAGATCCTCCAGCTCCGGTTGCGGACCAGTCTCCAGCATGTAACTCTACTCAAATTACTGTGGCTGCAGCTCCGGCTGGTACAGAATACTACTGGCAAGGAAACATGCCTGGAACATCAAACGCTGATCCGGCAACTGCGCCTTACACAGTAACTTCGACTGACACATATTATGTTACTGCATACGATGTAGCTACACAATGTTGGTCTAACTCGGTTGGTGTAAGTGTTGTAATTAACACAACTCCACTGCCTGTACCAACTGTTACAAACCCTGTTATCAATGCTTGTACTGGTTCAAACCCAATTAACCTTACAGCTTCTCTTCCATCAGTTACTTGTTCGTCTACGGCAAGTGCGGGTGGTAGTGATTCTGATCCTGTTACAGTAACTGTAAATGATTTCTCGTGTGCTACAGGAACGATCGTTAGTGCTACTTTGGATGCATCTATTGGTCCTGACTGTTCATTTGGATGGTATTCATACAGTGTAATCGTAAACGGTTCTACTATTTTAACAGCACAGTGTGATCAAACAGGTATTGATTTGACTCCATACTTACCGTTGACTTCTGTAGTTCTAGTATCTAGTGATGACGATGCTTTCACAGATCCAATTACATTGACTGCAACTGTAAACCTTACTTATTTCGATGGTTCATTATTGTGGTATGACGCTTCTACAGGAGGTAACTTACTTGGTTCAGGTACACCTTTGAACGCGGTAGGTACAACAGTTCTTCCAGATCCAAACGTAACTGGAACTTATGATTTCTATGTAGCTTCAACTAACGGTTGTGAGAGTACAAGAGAGCTAGTTCAAGTTGTTATCGCTGATGTATTGGTTGATCTTACTCCAATCGATGAGACGTGTACAAACTACAACAATGGTTCATTCTCTTTAACTGGCGTTACTTGTGGTGCTGCACCGTTCACGTACTCACTTGATGGTGGTGCTACATACGGAGCGATCCCTACGGATCTTACTGCTGGTACTTATTCTGTAATTGTTCAGGATAACGGTGGTTTATTCAGTGCTCCAGTGGATGTTGTTATCGCTACTGGTGAAACAAACATCCCTCTTCAAGCGCAAGCTTTAGATACAATCGTTTATGCTTGTACAGGAGACCTTTCTATTCCGGTTAACGCAACTGGTTTTGCAATGCTTCCAAACTCATTGACAACAACTTTTGCCGCTGGTAACGGTTGTGGTGCTGGTAACATGTTTGACATTGCAGCAAACGTTAATGACGTAATTATTACAGGATTTGATGTTAACGCAGGTTCTGCTGGTCCTGTTGATGTTTACTACATCCCAGGTGGGTACGTTGGAAACGCAACAAACCAGGCCGCTTGGACACTTGTTGGTAACTACTCTGTAGCTGCTGCTGGTGCTCAGTTCATCGATGTAGCTGACTTCACTATACCTGCTGGTGCTACTTACGGTATATACGTGCAGTATGATGCTGACTATACTACAGGTGCTAACACATACAGCAACGCTGACATCACAATTATTTGTGGTAATGGTTTGTGTACTCCATGGACTGTAGGTAATGCGAACAGAACATTCAACGGTACAGTATACTACGATGCACAATCTCCAGCTCCGGCTGATTGGTATGATGCACCGTCTACTGCAAGTAACTTCCTAGGAACAGGTTCACCGCTTGAAACTGTTGGAACTACTGTATTGCCTGCAGCGACAGAAGGTGTTTACAACTTCTATGCTTACTCTAACAATAACGGTTGTTTCTCTGTTGATCCATTATTGATCGAAGTAAACGTTCACAACGTAAACGTTGATCTTGATTCAATTGATGCATCTTGTAACAACCAGGCAAATGGTTCATTTGTTCTTTCTAACGTAACTTGTGGTGCTGCACCATTCTCTTACTCTGTTGATGGAGGTGCTTTTGGACCAGCTCCAACTGACCTTACTCCTGGAGTATACGCAATTATTGTTCAAGACAATAATGGTGACACATCTGGTGTATACTACGTAACTGTTGAGGATGCGGATGCTCCAACTAACCTTTACATGGATACGATCACAGATCAAGGTGGTATTGTAGCATGGGTAGCTAATGGTACTGAAACTGAGTGGTACGTTGAGTGGGGTCTTCCTGGATTCACACCTGGTACTGGTACAGAGATCGGTTCTGCTACAGCAACTGATACATTCTACCTGATCACAGGATTGGATGGTAACACAAATTACGATGTTTATGTTGCTGCTAACTGTGGACCAACTGAAGTAGTAGGTGATTGGTCTCCAATCAACTTCACAACTGAATGTGGTATTTATAGTGTACTTCCTTTCTTTGAAACATTCGAAGACAACTCTGAAACACGTGTTTGTTGGAAAAATGAGCAAGAAGTAGGTACTGCAAACTGGACATACCAAACTGGTGCCGGTGGTGGTACTGTAACTACTGCGTACGAAGGAACATTGAACGCTCGTTTCGTGAGTCAATCAGGTTCTAACTCTCCGATCACTAAATTGGTGAGTCCACGATTTGACTTCTCAGGACAGGATTCAGTGGCATTGGTATTTGCTTATGCTCAAGAATCTTGGGGAACTCAAAACATCACTAAAGTTTATGTGAACAGCCAAACTTCACCATGGACTGAAATTCAGTCATACAACAATAACGTGAACACTTGGACTATTGATACATTGTTCCTTTCTGATACAGTTTATCAGATTGCGTTCGAAGGTATCAACAACTGGGGACGTGCTAACGTTGTAGATGACGTTCAATTCCTTCCATGTACATTGGTACCTGGTACTGATGGTGCAGTTGATGTATGTCGTGCTGATGGTACAGTAGATCTAAACAGTGTTATTACTGCTGGTGAATCATTTGGTAAGTGGTACTTCCAAAACCAAACGTTCATCATCAACGATACTGTTGCTGATATCAGCTTGTTGCCTGCAGGAACACATTACTTCTACTATATCGTAGAAACTCCATGTGCTGCTGACACAACTGTTGCTGCGATCACTGTATTCAATGCTTCTTCTGCTGGTCAGGATGGAACAATTGATGTATGTATGAACGAACCATTTGATCTACTTTCAGGTCTTAGTGGAAACGTTGACCTTGGTGGTACATGGTACGATCCATCTAACCAAGCAATGCCAACTTCACAGATCATGGCTAGTAACATCCCAGGTCAGTTCAACTACGACTACATCGTTTCAAACGGAGTTTGTGGTCCTGATACTGCAAACGTAGTTGTGAACGTTTCACCTACATGTGACTGGTTGAACATCGCTGAGCTTGGATTAGGAAATATCGATCTATATCCTAACCCTACTACAGATATGATCTACATTACAAATGAAGGATCAACTGAAGTATTCAGCTATGAGTTGACTGATCTTAATGGAAAAGTTATCGCTACTAAAGCTAACGCGATCAACGGAACAGAAACTACATCGATCGATCTTGGTAAACTTGAGCCAGGAGTATACTTGATCAAAGTAGCGAATGAAAACGTTGAGCACACATTTAGAGTGATCAAACAATAATCGATAGTTCACTATCGTGAAAGAAGCCCCGCCCAGTGCGGGGCTTTTTATTTTTTAATTACTTTTAAGAAAACATTTGATTATGCTAGCTCCTTTTAATCTTCAGAAATGGATCGATGACAATCGTGATCTACTTAAACCACCGGTAAGCAACAAGAATCTGTATGCGGAAGCCGGAGATTTCATCGTTATGATCGTGGGGGGACCTAACGCTCGTAAGGATTATCATTTTAATGAGAGCGAGGAATTATTCTATCAGATCGAAGGAGACATTACTGTTCGCATACAGGAAGACGGTAAACCAAGAGACATTCAAATCAAAGAAGGAGAAATGTTCCTTTTACCGGGAAACATTCCTCACTCTCCAATGCGTGGACCGAATACTGTCGGCTTAGTGATAGAGCGCGTTAGAAAAGGAACTGATCTTACTGATGGTTTAATGTGGTTCTGTGACGAATGCAATCACAAATTGCACGAGTACAGATTCCCGCTGGATAATATTGAACGTGATTTTCTATCTCGATTCAGAGAATTCTATGGATCTGAAGAATTAAGAACATGCAAAAACTGTGGTCACGTAATGGAAACGGATCCACGTTTCGTATAATTTATTGATTACCTTATCAGATTAACGTGTCCTACGTATATGTGCTCTTCATCACGAAGGTCGCGTAAAACTATTTTCCAGGTATAGGTTCCATCCTGACAATCAGCATCGTTATAGGTACCATCCCAAAACTCTGAGATATCCTCCATGGTATGGATAAGTTCACCCCAACGGTTATAAATATCCATTCTAAATGCCGTGATATTACCGCCTACAACTCTAAAAAGTTGATTGTCTGAATCTTCATTTGGCGTAAAAGTATTCGGAACATATAATATCGGATCGTAATAGATATGTACTGTATCCGAGGCACTACAACCATTGGCATCAGTGTACGAAGCAATATAAAAATACTCTTCATCCGGATTGGCAATAGGATTCGGACATACCACGCAGCTCAAATACTCAGTCGGATACCACGTAATGCTTCCCGGTGTGGTTGTGGTAGCATTCAGCTGAACATTATCTCCAACAAAAGCATAAACATCAGGATTTGTTAGGATCAATGCCTGTGGATAAAGATCCACGAGCACGCTGTCTGAGCCAGCACAGCCATAAACATCATATCCAATAACATAATACTGGGTCGGGGTAAAAGGCATAGCTGTGACCTGTGATGTATTCACCGCAGAAAGTCCGTAGCTGGGCCACCAGTAATAATTAACTCCACCTTCTGCACGTAAATCCACCGAATTTCCCGGGCAAAGAATAGTATCAGAAAATGCCTCAATATTTGCAACTACGAGCTCCAACCAAACACTGTCCGTTACAACTCCACATGAATTTCCAAGATCACAATAGAAATACTGACTTATCGGCGAATTAATTGAAACAACCGGAGAATTCACATTGTCAATATCATTGTCAGGGTACCAGAAATAGGTTTCTCCCCCTTCAGCTGTGACCATCACTGATTCACCCTGGCAAACAAATAAAGTATCCGGTAGAACAGGTATAGGCAGCTGGAAATAAACATCGATGAAAACCGAATCCTTCAATATACATCCAGAGGCAGTTAAGATCTCTACAGTATACATGATATCGTCTAAAGGCGTTGATACCGGTGTTGGTGTGTTGGGGTCGTCCAGGTAAAGTGAAGGTGACCAAACCGTTGACACACCACCATTTGCAAATAAAGGAACACTGTTTCCGATACAGATTGATGTATCATTAGAAGCTTGAATAGAACCGTTGAATACCTCAACCAAAATGGTTAGTGTATCTGTTCCACATGAATCAGATACAATTACCTGAAATTCTGTTGTTTGTTCTACACTCGCCATAGGAGTCGCGCTTGTGGGGTCATCTAGATACTGCCCCGGACTCCATGCGTATGAATTTCCTCCAAATGCCTCCAATTGTATTGTGTCACCAGGACATATTGGACCAGGAAGAGGTACCACTCCTCCAGAGAATTCACCAATATTTACCTGAAATACTACTGAATCCGATGTGAAGCAACCATTCGTATCCGAGACAACTAAGGTTACATCGTAAACCCCGGGTCCGGGATAGACGTGCGATGGATTTACATCGTTAGAAAATGTGCCGTCTCCAAAATCCCAGTAAAAGTCATTTCCGTTTGCGCTATTGTTGTTGAACAGCACCGGATCAGGTAAGCAGACCAGCGGATCCGGATTACTGACAATTGCTTCAATGGTGCTCAGCTCAAATTTAAATGCAGCCATATTACAATTACTGGACTGGTTAACCGGACTCCAAACACCTGGAGTTGTTGTAAAACCTGTAGGATTACCTGTACATGCACCACATACAGCATGATAAATCCTCCCCGCCTTATCGAAGCGGCTGGTTCCTCCGTCAACATGATTATACGAACTGTTTACCCCGCCGAAATACGTACCATACTTCAGTAGACCCGCATTTTGTCCCAGCACAGCAATGTAGAAGTTGCTTCCATTGGTATTTGGCTGATATGCATCCACGGTAACAGGAAATCCCTGAGAGCTTGAGTTTACCGCCTGACTGGTATTCGGATTTGAATTGATTGCACCACCCCAACCGGACAAATAAATATCGTAGCAATCACTTACCAAAAAAGCGGTTGGTGAAATCTCAACATGACCACTACCGGCACCGATCATAGTCGTCCATTCTAGGGCACTAAGTGAGTTATTGTACTTTCTGATAAACTGACCGGAATTCGCATTTCCATAAACTCCCGAGGTAATACCAAGATCACTTTCACTTTGTCCAAGTACATAAACTTTATCATCAAGATCCAATTGCACAAAGAATGTCTGATCGTATTCTCCGGCCCCCATGTATGTTCCGGAAAGAAATGTTCCATTTGTTCCATTGAACCTTGCCACATAACCGTCCGCTGCTCCGCCATTGGCAGACTGATCATGACCACCAGTAACAGGAAGATCCGTTGATGTTGTTCCTCCCGCAACGTAGACCACTCCACTGGATGAAATCTCGATCGCATTTCCTGTCTCCAATCCGAAACCGCCGTAAAATGTCGACCAGAGAAGATTATTTAATCCACTGTTCATTTTAAATAACACAGCATCCTGACTTCCGGAAATAGCACCTTGACTCCCCTGAACTACGGGGAAATTTCCCGATTGAGTCATAGAAGCGACATATACATTATCTTGAGCATCCAGAACGATCTCTCCTCTGAACTGATCTCCATAATTAAATTTTAGGCTGGA